>JBFWQM010000005.1:0-61438 GCA_050249455.1 Rhodospirillaceae bacterium
TCGCCGACACGCTGGCGCCGGACGGCGCCATTGCCGGCGCCGTGCCCGACGAGACGGCGTGGGCCGACATCGCGCGCGGCCTCGCCGTGGCGCATGCCCTCGGCGCGGCCGACGTCGGTCAGGCCGTCGTGGTGCAGCAGGGCCTGGTGCTGGGGGTCGAGGCGGCGGAAGGCACCGACGCGCTGCTGGCGCGTTGCGCGGCGCTGCGCCGCGACGGGCCGGGCGGCGTGCTGGTCAAGCGCAGCAAGCCCGGACAGGAGACGCGCATCGACCTGCCCGCGATCGGCGCGACGACGGTGGAGCGGGCGGCTGAGGCGGGTCTGCGCGGGATCGCGGTGGAGGCGGGGCGCACCCTGGTGATCGACCGCCCGGCCGTGGCGCGCGCCGCCGCGGCGCACGGGATCTTCGTGGTTGGCATCGCCATCGACGAACGATGAGCCCGGCGGCTGTCCACGACGGCGAACGGTCGCTGGTCTACCTCGTGGCCGGCGAGCCGTCGGGCGACGTGCTGGGCGCGCGGCTGGTAGCGGCGCTGAAGCGCCGCGCCGGCGACCGCCTGGCCTTCGCCGGCCTCGGCGGCGAGCGGATGGCGGGGGAGGGGATCGCGAGCCTGTTCCCGATCGCCGAGCTGTCGCACATCGGGCTCGACGCGATTCCACACATCCCGCATCTCCTGCGCCGTATGCGCGAGGTCGGCGACGACGCCCTGGCGCGCGGCGCGCAGGTGGTCGTGACCATCGACGTGCCCGACTTCAGCGCGGGCGTGTGGCGGCGGCTGCGCGGCCGCGGCATCCCGCTGGTCCACTACGTGGCGCCGACCGTGTGGGCATGGCGGGCGGGCCGGGCGCGGCGCATCGCGCGTCGGATCGATCACCTGCTGGCGCTGTTCCCGTTCGAGCCGCCGTATTTCGAGCGCGAAGGCCTGCCGTGCACCTTCGTCGGCCATCCCGCGGTCGAAGGCGGCGCGCCGCGGGGAGACGGGGCCGCCTTCCGCGCCCGCCACGGCATCGCCCGCGGTCCGGTCGTCGCGCTGATGCCGGGCAGCCGCCATGGCGAGGTGGGCCGCCACCTGGGGCCGTTCGGCGACGCCGTGCGCACGCTCGCCGGCCGCCACGGCGGGCTGACGCTGGTGCTGCCGACGGTGCAGCCGGTGGCCGCGGCGGTCCGGGCGGCGGCGGCCGGCTGGGGCGTGCCGCATCACGTCGTCGAGGCGGAGGCCGAGCGCTACGATGCGGTGGCGGCGGCCGACGCGGCGCTGGTCGCCTCCGGCACGGCGACGCTGGAGGTGGCGCTGGCGGGCGTGCCCATGATAGTCACCTACCGGACGCACCCGCTGACCCACTGGGTCGGCCGGCGGCTGGTCCGGGTGCCGTATCTTTCGCTGGTGAACATCCTGCTCGGCCGTGCCGCGGTCCCGGAACTGCTGCAGGACGAATGCCGCGGCGATGCGCTCGCCCTGGCGCTGGCGGGACTGCTGGAGAACCCTGGCGCGCGCGAGGCGCAGCGTGCGGCGATGCGCGAGGCGGCGGCGCTGGTGCGTCCGGATTCCGAATTGCCGAGCGACCGCGCCGCGGCGGTCGTGCTCGACATGTTGGCGCGGTACAGCGCGGCAGGAGGGAGAAAGGCATCATGAGCGTCGATACCAGCAAGTTCCGGCTTCTTCACACCATGATCCGGGTCATGGACATGGACCGGTCGGTCGATTTCTACACCCGTCATCTCGGGATGAAGCTGCTGCGGCGGCAGGACTACGAGGGCGGGCGCTTCACGCTCGCGTTCCTCGGCTATGGCGACGAGCAGAGCAACACGGTGATCGAGCTGACCCACAACTGGGACCAGAAGGAGCCCTATCAGCTGGGCTCCGCGTTCGGACACCTGGCGGTCGGCGTGCCCGACATCTACGGCACCTGCGACGCGCTGGCCGAGGCCGGCGTCAAGATCCCGCGCCCGGCCGGGCCGATGAAGGGCGGCAGCCGCCCGATCGCCTTCATCGAGGATCCGGACGGCTACCGCATCGAGCTGGTCGAACGGAGCTGACGGCGCCTCGAAGGCCGGCCTGAATCGGCAGGGGCGGGCACGAGGCCCGCCCCTGCGACGTCCAGACGTGCGCGACCGCGCGTCAGCCGCGGCGATCGACCGGCACGAACTCGCGGCGGGTGCGCCCGACGTAGAGCTGGCGGGGCCGGCCGATCTTCTGGTTCGGGTCCTCGATCATCTCGTTCCACTGCGTCACCCAGCCGACCGTGCGCGCCACGGCGAAGATCGCGGTGAACATCGAGGTCGGGATGCCGAGCGCCTGGAAGATGATCCCCGAGTAGAAATCGACGTTCGGGTACAGCTTGCGCTTGATGAAATAGTCGTCCTGCAGCGCGATCTGCTCCAGCTCCATCGCAAGCTCGAGCAGCGGGTCGTGCTTGATGCCGAGCTCGCCCAGCACCTCGTGGCAGGTCTTGCGCATGATGCTGGCGCGCGGGTCGAAGTTCTTGTAGACGCGGTGCCCGAAGCCCATCAGGCGGGTGGCGTCGTCGCGGTCCTTCACCCGCTTCAGGAATTCGCCGATGTGGTCCTTGCTGCCGATCTGCTTCAGCATGCTCAGCACCGCCTCGTTGGCGCCGCCATGGGCGGGGCCCCACAGGCTGGCGATGCCGGCGGCGATGCAGGCGAACGGGTTGGCGCCCGACGAGCCGGCCAGCCGCACCGTCGAGGTGGAGGCGTTCTGCTCGTGGTCCGCGTGCAGGATGAGGATGCGGTCCATCGCGTTGGCGAAGACCGGGTTGACCTTGTGCGGCTCGCACGGCGTGGCGAACAGCATGTGCAGGAAGTTCTCGGCGTAGGGCAGCTTGTTCTGCGGGTAGATGAACGGCTGGCCGATCGAGTACTTGAACGCCCACGCCGCGATGGTCGGCATCTTGGCGATCAGCCGGTAGGACGCGATCATCCTCTGGTGCGGGTCGGAGATGTCGGTGGAGTCGTGATAGAACGCCGACAGGGCGCCCACCACGCCGCACATCACCGCCATCGGATGCGCATCGCGCCGGAAGCCGCGGTAGAACTGCGCGAGCTGCTCGTGCACCATCGTGTGATAGGTGATGTCGTGCTCGAACTTGGTCTTCTCGGCGGCGGTGGGCAGCTCGCCCTTCAGGAGCAGGTACGCCGCCTCCATGAAGTCGCTGTGCTGGGCGAGGTCCTCGATCGGATAGCCGCGGTAGAGCAGGATGCCGTTGTCGCCGTCGATATAGGTGATCTTCGATTCGCAGCTGCCCGTGGAGACGAAGCCCGGGTCGTAGGTGAACATGTCCAGCTCGCCGTAGAGCTTGCGGATGTCGATCACCTTGGGGCCGACGCTGCCGCTCATCACCGGGAACGTCGTCGTCTTGCCGCTGGCGTTGTCGGTCAGCGTGACCGTGTCCTTAGCGTTTGCGGCAGCCGGGTTCTGGCTCATAACGAACGTCCCTTTCGGTTGGATGTCGGAGGGGCCGTCGGGCGGCGGCCGGGAAATTGGGGCCAAACATAGCCATTCAAGCTTAATTTTTCAAACAGGCTTGCTGCGCCGCACCTAAGCCGGTTCGCCGGTCTCCAGGACCTGCCGGATCCGCGCCAGCGTCTCGTCGCGGCCCAGGATTTCCATCATCCGGAAGATCGGCGGCGATACCGTGCTGCCGGTGACCGCCGCGCGCAGCGGCTGGGCGAACTCGACCAGCTTGACCCCCGCGGCTTCCGTGGCGGCCCGCACCGCCGACTCCAGCGCATCCGCGTTCCAGTCGGCCGCCGCGTTCAACGTGGCAAAGACTTCGTTAAGCCGGTGCCGGCCGTGGGGTTCGAGCACCTTCTGGGCCTTGGCGTCGGGTGCGGCCGCACGGATGTAGATCATGGCGTTGTCGGCCAGCTCGACCAGCGTGCGCGCCCGCGGCTTCAGATCGGGCATGGCCCGGACCAGGCGGTCGCGCTCGGCGCCGCCGAGGACGCCGCCCAGCCGCGCCTCGATGAACGGGGCGGCCAGGGTGACGAGGCGGGCGTCGCTGGTGGCGCGCAAATAGTGGGCGTTGACGCTGGAAAGCTTCTCCATGTCGAAGCGCGAGGGCGACCGGCCGATGCCGCCGATGTCGAACCATTCGATGGCCTGCTCGGTCGAGATGATCTCGTCGTCGCCGTGGCTCCAGCCCAGGCGCAGGAGATAGTTGCGCAGCGACTCGGCCAGGAATCCCATCTCGCGGTAGGCTTCCGCGCCCAGCGCGCCGTGGCGCTTCGACAGCTTCGCCCCGTCGGGGCCGTGGATCAGCGGGATGTGCGAATAGTTCGGCGGCTGCCAGCCGAGGCTGCGGAACAGCTGGGTCTGGCGGAACGCGTTGGTCAGGTGATCGTCGCCGCGGATGACGTGGGTGATCGCCATGTCGTGGTCGTCGACCACCACCGAGAGCATGTAGGTGGGCGTGCCGTCGGCGCGCAGCAGCACCATGTCGTCGAGCTCGGCGTTGGCGACCCGCACTTCGCCCTGGACGCCGTCGGCGACCACCGTCTCGCCGTCGCGCGGCGCCTTGAAGCGGACCACCGGCCTGGCGCCGGGCGGCGCGTCGGCAGGGTCCCGGTCGCGCCAGCGGCCGTTGTAGCGAACCGACCGGCCTTCCGCGCGCGCCTTTTCGCGCATCTCCGCCAGCTCCTGGGGCGTGGCGTAGCAGTGGTAGGCGCCCCCGGCCGCGAGCAGGGCGTGCGCTACCTCGGCATGGCGCTGCATCCGGCTGAACTGGTAGACGACCTCGCCGTCCCACTGCAGGCCGAGCCAGGCGAGGCCGTCGAGGATGGCATCGACCGCCGGCTGGGTCGACCGCTCGCGGTCGGTGTCCTCGATCCGCAGCAGGAACCGGCCGCCGTGATGGCGGGCGAACAGCCAGTTGAAAAGCGCTGTCCGCGCGCCGCCGATGTGCAGGAATCCGGTCGGCGATGGCGCGAAGCGGGTCACGACCGTCATGGGCGGGCGGCTCTCCCTGTTGGCAGCGGCTCTTTAGCACATCCCTGCCGATGGCAAAAATCGCTTGGCCGGGCGGCGGCGGCGGGGCCTAGACTGGTTCCGCAATCGCCGTCGTCGCGCTCGAGATGAACCTGGGTCGGATCGGCCACGCCGCCTTACCCGCCGCGCATACGCCGCTATGGCTGGCCGCCGCGCTCGGCGACCGGCTGGGCGCGGAGCGCGACCGCTGGGCGTTGTGGCTGCCGGTCGCCTTCGGCGTCGGCATCGCCCTTTATTTCGCCCTGCCTTCCGAGCCGGCGCTGTGGTCCGGGGCCGTGACCGCGGGCGCCGCGGCCGGGTGGGCGCTGCTGCGCTGGCCGCGCGGCGACGCTCTGGCGGCGGTGGCCGGCGCCGCCGTTGCCGCCGGCTTCGCGACGGCCACCCTGCACGCGCGGCTGGCCGATGCGCCGATGCTGGAGCGGCCGCTCGGCTATGCCGCGTTCGACGGCCGGGTGATCGAGGTCGAGGCGCGGCCGGAATCGGTGCGGCTGCTGCTCGACCGGGTGACGATCGCCGGGCTGCCGACGGCGAAGATTCCCGAACGGATCCGGATCACCATGCGCCGGCCGCCGGCCGACATCCGACCCGGCGACAGGGTGTCGGGCCGCGCATCGCTGATGCCGCCGTCGCCGCCGGCCGCACCGGGCGCGTTCGATTTCGCCCGCGGCGCCTATTTCGATCGGCTGGGCGCGGTCGGCTATACGCTGGGAAGCCCGCGCGTCGATCGGCCGCCGGCCGAGGCGTTCGCGTTCGGCCTGCGGGTGGCCGACCTGCGGCTGGCGCTGACCGCGCGGATCCGCGCCGCGGTGGGCGATGCCGCCGCCGGCGCAGTGGCGGCGGCGCTGGTCACCGGCGACCGGGCGGCGATCCCGCCGGAAGTGAACGACGCGATGCGCGATTCCGGCCTCGCGCACCTGCTCTCGATCTCCGGGCTGCATCTCAGCCTGGTCGCGGGGATCGTGCTCGTGACATTGCGCACGCTGCTCGCCGCGGTCGAGCCGTTGGCGCTGCGAAGGCCGATCAAGAAGTGGGCGGCAGCCGGCGCGCTCGCGGTCGCGTTCGCCTATCTGCAGCTGTCGGGCGGGTCGGTGCCGACCCAGCGGGCGTTCCTGATGGTCGCGATCGTGCTGGTCGCCGTCATGGCCGACCGCACCGCCGTCTCCATGCGCTCGATCGCGCTCGCCGCCATGGCGGTCATGGTGATGGCGCCGGAATCGATGGCGGGGCCGAGCTTCCAGATGTCGTTCGCCGCCGTCGTCGCGTTGGTCGCGACGTACGAGGCGGCGCAGCCGCGGCTGACCGCGTGGCGGCGCGACGGCGGCGCGCTGCGCCGGGTCTGGCTCTACGTAGCCGGCACGTTGCTGACCACGCTGGTGGCCGGGCTCGCGACCACGCCGTTCGGCATCTACCACTTCAACCGGCTCCAGCTCTACGCGCTGGCGGCCAACCTGATCGCGATCCCGATCACCGGCTTCTGGATCATGCCGTTCGCGGTGGCGGCGTTCGCACTGATGCCGCTGGGCCTCGACGGCTGGGCGCTGGCCGCGATGGGCTGGGGCGTCGAGGCGGTGATCGAGACCGCGCACATCGTGGCGTCGTGGCCCGGCGCGGTATGGCCGGTGCCGGCGATGCCGGCGTGGGGGCTCGGCCTCGTCGCGCTCGGCGGGCTGTGGCTGTGCCTGTGGCGCGGCGGCTGGCGGCTGTGGGGCGTGCCCGCGATCGCGGCGGGCATCGCCGGCATCGCCGTCACCGCGCCGCCCGACGTGCTGGTCGACGCCGGCCGGCGGCTGCTTGCCGTGCGCGGCGAGGACGGGTCGGTGGTCATAGCGGGGCGGCGCAAGACAGACTTCGACGCCGACACTTGGACCCGCCGGGCCGGCCGCGATGGCGCGGCCGCATGGCCCGAGGCCGGCGCCGCGGCCGGCGGCCGGCTGCGCTGCGACCCGCTCGGCTGCGTCTACGAGACGGCGGGGCAGGTGGTCGCCTTCGCGACCGACCCCGCGGCGCTGGCGGAGGACTGCCGGCGTGCGACGGTCGTCGTCAGCTTTGCCAGCGTGCGCCGGCGCGCTTGCGCACGACCGGAGCTGATCATCGATTCCGGGCGGCTGCGGCGCGAGGGAACGCACGCCCTCTGGCTCAGCCGAGGCGGGATCCGGGTGGAGACGGTGGCGGCGGACCGCGGCGACCGGCCGTGGTCGCGTCGCCCTAGTAGCGTCGGAACAGGCCGACCAGCCGCCCCTGCACCTTGACCCGGTCGGGTCCGAAGATACGCGTCTCGTGCGCCGGGTTGGCGGGCTCCAGCGCGATCGACGCGCCCTTGCGGCGCAGCCGCTTCAGCGTCACCTCGCCGTCATCGACCAGTGCCACGATGATGGTGCCGTTCTCGGCGTCCTGGACGCGGCGGACGATGGCGATGTCGCCGTCGTGGATGCCGGCATCGACCATCGAGTCGCCGGCGACCTCGAGCGCATAGTGTTCGCCGCCGCCGAGCAGGCCGGCGGGAAACGCCATGGTGCGGGTGGGGTCGCGCAGCGCCTCGATCGGCGAGCCGGCGGCGATGCGCCCGTACAGGGGCAGCTCTACGGTCTCGGCTTCCGCCGGCGCGGCGGCGCCGGACATCGACGGGCGGAACTTGCCCTCGATCACCGTCGGCGCGAACGGCGCGGCGCCCGGCCGGCGGCCCTCCGGCTGGTTCTCCGGCAGGCGGATCACTTCCAGGGCGCGGGCGCGGTGGGGCAGGCGGCGGATGAAGCCGCGTTCCTCCAGCCCGGTGATCAGGCGGTGGATGCCTGATTTCGACTTGAGTTTGAGCGCGTCCTTCATCTCGTCGAAGGACGGCGGAATCCCGCGCGCCATCAGCCGGGCATGAATGAAGCGGAGGAGTTCGTACTGCTTCGGTGTCAGCATTTTGATGGCGCCCGCCCCATTGCCCACAACATCTGGAACAAAACAAAAACAGCGCGGACCGTTCTACTAAAGTTCTGGTGTGGGGTCAAGGTCGATGGAGCCCGCATGAACAAGGGGTTTCTGCGCCGCCGGGCCGTAGACCGGCCGGCCGCGATTCGGTCGGGCGGGTCAGACGCTGACGATCGCGCCGGACAGCGGCAGCACCGTGACCTCGTCGCCGGCCGCGGCAGGCGGCGCGAACGGTTCGCGCACGACCAGCGCGTCGGCGCGCGCCATGGTGGCGAACATCGAGCTGTCCTGGGCGTCGAACGGCGTCGCGACCAGGCTGCCGTCCGGCCGGTGCTCCAGGGTGGCGCGCAGGTAGTCCTCCCGCTCGTCGTTCTCGCCCAGCTTGCGGCCCAGGCGGGCGCGCACGAAACGGGTCTCGCGCGTGTCGGCGCCCAGCATGGCCCGCATCGCCGGCCACAGGAACAGCGCGGCGCAGACCTGCGACGACACCGGGTTGCCGGGCAGGCCGAGCATCGGCACGTCGCCGATGCGGCCGAACATCAGCGGCTTGCCCGGCCGCATCGCGATCTTCCAGAAGTCGATCTCCAGCCCGACGTCGCCCAGCACGTGGCGCACCAGGTCGTGGTCGCCGACCGAGGCGCCGCCGGTGGTGATCAGCATGTCGGCGCCGCGCGCGCCGGCGGCCATCGTCTTGAGCGCCTCCGCCGAGTCGGGAGCGATGCCGAGGTCGATCGGCACCCCGCCGGCGGCGGTGACGAAGGCGGCGAGCGCTAGCGCGTTGGAACTGACGATCTGGTTGGGCCCGATCGGCTCGCCCGGCATCACGATCTCGTCGCCGGTGGCCAGGATGGCGATGCGCGGCCGCCGCCGCACCTTGAGCCACGGCAGGTTCATCGCCGCCGCGAGGCCCACGTCGCGCGCGGTCATCACGCGGCCGGCCGGCAGCAGCACCTGGCCTTCCGCGAAGTCGAGCCCGGCCTTGCGCACGAAGCGGCCGACCGGGGCCGCGCCGTCGACCACCCGCACGCGCTCGCCCGCAGCCTCGGTGTTCTCCTGGATCACGATGGTGTCGGCGCCGGCGGGCACCGGCGCGCCGGTGAAGATGCGCACCGCCTCGCCGGGGCCGACGGTGCCGTCGTAGGATCCGCCGGCCTGGGCGTAGCCGACCAGCCTCAGCTCCGCGGGGATGGCCGCCACGTCGGCGGCGCGCACCGCGTAGCCGTCCATCGCCGACACCGCCATCGGCGGCTGGGTGCGGCGCGACGCCGCGTCAGCGGCGAGCACGCGGCCGAGGCCCTCGGAGACGGCGACCTGCTCCGGTGCCAGCGGAGCGAGGGCGGCGACGATGCGCCCGGCGGCTTCGGCGACGGAGATCATCACGCCGCCTCGAACGTGCCGGACTTGCCGCCGGCCTTATGGACCAGCCGGATGTCGCTGAGCCGCATGCCGCGGTCAACCGCCTTGCACATGTCGTAGACGGTGAGCGCGGCAACGCTGGCCGCGGTCATCGCCTCCATCTCCACCCCGGTCTTGCCGGTGGTGCGGCAGGTGACGGTGATGTCGACCGCATTGCGCGCCGCATCGCACGCGAGGTCGACGTCGATCGCCTCCAGGGGCAGAGGATGGCACAGTGGGATCAGGTCTGCGGTGCGCTTGGCCGCCATGATGCCGGCCAGCCGCGCCACCGACAGCACGTCGCCCTTCTTCACCTCGCCCTCAATGACCAGGCGGAGCGTCTCCGCCGCCATGTAGACGCTGCCCTTCGCGGTCGCGGTGCGGGCGGTGACGCCCTTGGCCGAGACGTCGACCATGGCGGCCTTGCCCTCGGCGTCGATGTGGCTCAACCGCGCCATCGATCCTCCTATCCGGCCCTGCGCAGCCGCTCGGCGCCGTCGAGCAGCGCGCGAGTCGCCGCCGCCACGTCCGGCTGGCGCATCAGCGACTCGCCGATCAGGAAGCAGCGGGCACCGGCCGCGGCCATGCTAGCGAGGTCACCCGGCGTGTAGAGCCCGCTCTCGCTGACCAGCAGCCGGTCGGGCGGCACGCGCTGCGCCAGATCGCGCGTTGTCTGGATATCGGTCTTCAACGTCTTCAGGTTGCGGTTGTTGATGCCGAGCAGCGGCGACTTGAGCCGAAGCGCGCGGTCCAGCTCGCCGCCGTCATGAACTTCCACCAGAACGTCCATGCCGAGCGCCAAGGCCCTGTTCTCCAACGCTGCCGCGGTGGCGTCGTCGAGCGCGGCCAGGATCAGCAGGATGCAGTCGGCGCCGAGCGCGCGCGCTTCGATTACCTGGTACGGATCGAGCATGAAGTCCTTGCGCAACACCGGCAATTTCACCGCCGTCCTGGCCGCGACCAGGTCTTCGTCGCGTCCCTGGAAATAGGGCTCGTCGGTCAGCACGGAAAGGCATGTCGCGCCGCCGGACTCATAGGCCCTGGCCAGTGCGGGCGGATCGAAATCGGGGCGGATCAGGCCCTTGCTGGGCGAGGCTTTCTTGACCTCCGCGATCAGGCCGTAGCGGCCGGCGGCGACCGCGGCGCGCAGCGCCGCCAGGAAGCCGCGCGGCGGCGGTGCGGTTCGGGCCGCGGCTTCCAGCACCGACAGCGGCCGCTCGGCCTTGCAGCGGGCGAGATGCGCACGCTTGTCGGCGCAGATGCGGTCCAGGGCGTCGGTCATGGCTGGTTGGTGATGGCGATCATGCGGTCGAGCGCGACGCGCGCCTTGCCCTGGTCGATCGCGACGGCGGCGAGCGCGGCGCCGTGGCGCAGGTCGCGCGCGGCGTCGGCGACGACCAGCGCCGCCGCGGCCGTCAGGACGACGACGTCGCGGTAGGGGCTCGGCTGGCCGGCGAGGACGGCGTTGAGCGCCGCCGCGTTGTAGGCGGCGTCGCCGCCCTTCAGGTCGCCGGGCTCGGCCACGGGCAGGCCGGCGTCGCGCGGATGCACCTCGAACGCTGTCACCTTGCCGTCGCGCAGCTCGGCTACGTGGGAGGAGCCGGTGGTGGTCAGCTCGTCAAGGCCGTCGGCGCCGTGGACCACCCAGGCGCGCTCGGCGCCCAGGTTGCCCAGCGCCTGCGCCAGCGGCTCCACCCACTCGCGGGCATAGACGCCGACCATCAGGCGGCGCACCGACGCCGGGTTGGACAGAGGCCCCAGGATGTTGAAGATCGTGCGGGTGCCTAGCTCGACGCGCGGGCCGGCGACGTGGCGGGTCGCGCTGTGGTGGCGCGGCGCCATCAAGAAGCCGACCCCGGCCTCGCGGATCGACCGCTCGATCAGCGCCATGTCGGCGTCGATGTTGACCCCCAGCGCGACCAGGACGTCGGCCGCGCCGGCCTTGGACGACAGCGCGCGGTTGCCGTGCTTGGCGACCGGGATCCCGGCGCCGGCCACCACCAGCGCCGCAGCGGTGGAGATGTTCAGGCTGCCCATGGCATCGCCGCCGGTGCCGACGACGTCGATGGCGTTGGGCGGGGCGGCGATCTTGAGCGCCTTGGCCCGCATGACCCGCGCGGCGCCAGTGATCTCGTCGATCGTCTCGCCGCGCACCCTGAGCGCCATCAGGAAGCCGCCGATCTGCGCCGGGGTGGCGTTGCCCGACATGATGATGTCGAACGCCTGCTCGGCCTCGGCCTGGCTCAGTCGCCGGCCGGCGGCGACCTGGCCGATCAAGGCCTTGAGATCGCTCATGTCGCCGCTCATGACGCCTGCTTCCGCCGCTGCCGTTGCCGCCGCGGACCTTGTGCCGCGTGCGCGGCGGGAGGTCCAGCGCCGTTATAGCAGGGCGGAGCGGTCGCGACGACAGCCGGTAAAATATTAATGAAACGTTAACGGAGACGATTGCCAGGGACGCCGCAGTCGCCGACAATCGATTTCGGGAGGCGAGAGCCGTGATGCGTATCGATGACGTCGAACAGCCCGGGCTTGGCGTCGTGCGCCGTCGCGACGGTTCGGTGATGAGCACCATGGTGATGGCGCTGGGCGGCGGGTTCGCCGGACTGGCGGCGGCCGGATACCTGCTTTTCACGGAAGGGTTGTGGCCGCCCGAGGATCTGCGACGCCTGATCGAGCCGATCGCGGCCGTCGCGCCGTCCGCCGGTCCGCCGCCGCTGCAAACGGCGCCGCCGGCCGCGCCGGTCGCCGCGGCGCCGTCGCCGCATTTCCAGTTCCTGTCGCAGCCGCAGCTCGGCCTGACGCCGCTCGGCGGCGGCGCCGGGCCGGTGGTGCGGCAGGACGCCGCCGCACCCGGGGCCGCGCCGGCCCCGCACGCCCAGCGGTAGCCGCCGCTTCCGTCGTCATCGTGCGTGCGGCCGTCTTTGCGGCGGTCGCGAAGAACGGCGGCGGCAAAAGCACGGCTTTCCTAGTAAACGCGCCGTCGCTATCGTTGGCCGATCGAACGCACAACTGAAATTCCCGCCGTGATCCGCGACTGCCGCCTGCCGGACGAGTTCGACGCCATCCTGGCCGTCATCAATGACGGCGCGAGCGCCTATCGCGGCGTCATCCCGGCCGACCGCTGGAAGGAGCCGTACATGCCGGCCGACGAGTTGCGGCACGAGATCGCGGCCGGCGTCGCGTTCTCGGGCTTCGACGAGGCCGGCGGCTTGGTCGGGGTGATGGGGGTGCAGCCGGTGCAGGACGTGGTGCTGATCCGCCACGCCTATGTCCGTACCGCGCGGCGCAACGCCGGCATCGGCAGCGAGCTGCTGCGCCACCTCCTGGCGCGCACCGAGCGGCCGGTCCTGATCGGCACCTGGGCGGCGGCGCGCTGGGCGATCCGGTTCTACGAGAAGCACGGCTTCGTGGTCACCGATCCGCCGACCAAGGACCGCCTGCTGCGGCGCTACTGGACGGTGCCGCCGCGCCAGGTCGAAACGTCGGTGGTGCTGGCCGACGCGCGCTGGGTCGCCCGCCACGGCGCGCCGGCGGAGGACGCCGGGGACGGGGCGGCGTCTACTGCAGCGACGGATAGACCTGCGTGACGGCCTTCTGGTTGATGGATACGCCGTAGCGGGTGCGCAGCTCCGCCGCGTACTGCAGCTGGATGTCGTTGGCGAGCGATCCCGTCAGCGCGTTGCGCAGCCGCTCGCGGCCCTGCTGGTCGGCGGCGGGATCGGCGGCCACCACGCGCACCACCTGGCCGACCGCATAGGCGTTGTCGCCCTGCGCGGTCGCCGCCTGGCCAGGGCCGACGCGGAACAGGGCGGCGGCCAGCGCCGCCGGGACGCCGGCCTCCGCGTCCAGCGCCACGCGCCCGAACGGGCGGGTGGTGTCCACGCGCAGCTCCATCTCCCTAGCCACCTCGGCGAGGGATTTTTCCGGCGTCACCTTGCCGGCGATCTCCTCGGCCTTCTTCCGTGCTGCCTCCTCGCGCTGGTTGCGCTTCCACGCCGCGACGGCGGCGTCGCGCACCTCGGCGAGGGGGCGCAGTGCGCTGGGGTCGATGCGGTCGACCCGGATCATGTAGAAGCTGCCGTTCTCCATCTCGCGCAGGGTCGAGAGCTGGCCCGCCTCCTGCTCGAACGCCGTGCGCAGGAAATTCGGATCCTGCGGCAGGCCGTCGACCGGCTTGCCGTCGGGGCCGTGGCCCTGGGCGTCGATGATCGTGTGGGCGGTCAGCTTGAGGTCGAGTCGGGCAGCCGCGTCGTCGAGCGTCGCGCCGCCGCCCAGCGTGTCCTCCAGCCGGTTGGCGACGCCGACCGCCGCTTCCACCGCCTCCTCGTGGGCAACGTCGCGGGCGATCGCCTCGCGAACCTCCTCGAGCGGCGGGGTGTGCCCCGGTTCGACCTTGTCGACCTGGAGGATGTGCCAGCCCAGCGGGCTCTGCACCGGCTCGCCCGCCTTGCCGGCCGGCAGCGCGAACGCCTGGTCGGCCAGCGCCTTGATGGGCAGGTCCGGCTGCGCGACGGTGCCGAGGTCCACGACCGACGCCTTGTCGTCGCCGGCGGCCTTAGCGGCGTCCTCCAGCGTGGCGCCGCCGGCGAGCGCTTGCGCCGCGGCACGGATCGCCGCCTCGTCGCGGGCGAAAATCTGGCGTACGGCGCGGCGCTCGGGCACGCTCAGCGACGCGCGCCGGTTCTCGTATTCCTCCTTGATCCGCGCGTCCGAGGGCTTGAGCCTGTCGGCGATCGCCTGCGTGTCGATGGTCGCGAAGGTGATCTCGCGCAGCTCCGGACGGCTGAACAGCTCGCGGTTCGCCTCGTGGAACGCCGCGAGCGCGGTCTCGTCCGGCTCTCCGACATCGCCGACCTCGCTGAAGGGGACCAGGACGACGTCGGCCACCCGCTTCTCGTTGCGGTAGCGGTAGACCGCGTCCGCCAGCGCCTGCGGCGCGACGAACCCGGCGGTCAGCGCGTTGACGAGCTGCGCGCGCACCATCTGCTCGCGCAGCCCGCCGACGAACGAATCCTCGGTCATGTCGTTCTGCTGCAGCACGCGGTCGAACAGCATGCGGTCGAACTGGCCGACCTGGTTGTGGAAGGCCGGCTCGCGGTGGACCTGTTCGACCACCAGGGCATCGGGGACGGTGACCCCGAGGCGGCGCGCTTCGACCTGGAAGAGGCGGTCGGCCACCATCGACTCGATCGTGTGCTCGGCGAGGCCCAGCCGTTGCGCCGACTGCGGGTCGAAGGCGGGCCCGAGCGAGGCGCGGAGCTGGGCGAGCTGCCGGCGGTACTGGGCGCTCAGCTCGCGCACGCTGATGGTGGTGCCCCCGACCTCCGCCGCGGTATCGGGCACCTCCATGCGGTGGACATAGTCGCCGATGCCCCACAGGCCGAAGCTGGCGATGAGGAATACGGCGAGGATGCGGAAGACCCATGTCCCCGCGCGCCGGCGCATCACATCAAGCATCGTTCAAGCCGCCTCAACCAAGACCCCGCGGGGGCGCCATGATAGAGTGCCGCGCCGTGCCGCCGCAACTCGGGCGGACCCCGCAGCAACGGACGAGGACAAGGGATGCCGAGGCAGCTGATCGCCGGCAATTGGAAGATGAACGGCTTCAGGGCGGACGGCACGGCGCTGGCGCGCACGGTGGCGGCCCGCGCGACGGCGGCCGGGCGTCTGGGGTGCGACATCCTGGTCTGCCCGCCGGCGACCCTCCTGACCGAAGTCGGGGCGGCGATCGCCGGCTCGCCGGTCGCGCTCGGCGCCCAGGACTGCCATGCCGCCGCCCACGGCGCCCATACCGGCGATATCGGCGCCCCGATGCTGGCCGACGCCGGCTGCCGCTACGTGATCGTCGGCCACTCCGAGCGCCGCGCCAACCACGGCGAGGACGACGCGGCGGTCCAGGCCAAGGCCAAGGCCGTCCACGCCGCCGGCCTGGTCGCGGTCGTCTGCATCGGCGAGACGCTGGCGCAGCGGGATGCCGGGGCGACCATCGACGTGGTCGGGCGCCAGCTCTCGGGCTCGGTTCCCGATGGCGCCCGCCCTACGGACACGGTCATCGCCTACGAGCCGGTCTGGGCGATCGGCACCGGCCGCACCCCGACCGAGGTGCAGATCGCCGAGGTCCACCGCTTCCTGCGCGGCGCGCTGGGCGGCCGGTTCGGCGACGCCGGCGGCTACCGCCTGCTGTACGGCGGGTCGGTCAACGCCGCGAACGCCGCCGCCATCCTCGCCGTCGACGACGTCGACGGCGCGCTGGTCGGCGGGGCGAGCCTCAAGGCCGACGATTTCTGGACGATCTGCCAGGCGAGCCATGCGCTGGCGGCCCGCTGACGGGCCGCGGCGCAAGCTTTGCAAAACGGGCCGGAAGGACTACATAGAGGCCACCTGAAACCGCAGCCTTGCCGCCACGTTGGTCCCGGCGCGAGTCCTTGACGCCGAAGGGCCGGAGCACGATTCATGATTGCCGTCCTGCTCGTCATCCATGTGCTGCTCGCGTTCGCGCTGGTCTGCGTCGTCCTGCTGCAGAAGAGCGAGGGCGGCGGCCTGGGCATCGGCGGCGGCAGCATGGGCGGGCTGATGACCACCCGCGGCACCGCGAACCTGCTGACCCGCACGACGGGCATCCTGGCCGCCTGCTTCATGCTGACCAGCATGGCGCTCGCCATCTTCGCCACGCAGCGGACCGCGCCGCGCTCGATCCTGGACCGGCCGGCGGCGACGCAACCGGCAGTTCCCCAGTTGCCGGCGATCCCGCAGGTCCCGACCGTCCCCGCGCCTCCGAGCGCGCCCAGCCCGCAGTGATGGGCGAATCGGTCGCGCCAATCCCTGATTCGGCTGGCGTTTTGATGTTAGAGGCGGGGGGCGTCCTGCTGTATGCTGTAGGCCCATGACGCGGTTCATCTTCGTGACCGGCGGCGTGGTTTCCTCCTTGGGAAAGGGGCTGGCGACCGCCGCCCTCGGCGCCCTCCTGCAGGCGCGCGGCTTCAAGGTCCGGCTGCGCAAGCTGGATCCCTACCTCAACGTCGATCCCGGCACGATGAGCCCGACCCAGCACGGGGAGGTCTACGTCACCGAGGACGGCGCCGAGACCGACCTCGACCTCGGCCACTACGAGCGGTTCACCGGCGTGCCGGCGCGGCGCACCGACAACATCACCACCGGGCGCATCTATTCCGAGGTCATCGCGCGCGAGCGGCGCGGCGACTACCTCGGCTCCACCGTCCAGGTCATCCCGCACGTGACCGACGCGATCAAGGCGTTCATCTCCGCCGATGCCGGCGACGCCGACTTCGTGCTGTGCGAGATCGGCGGGACGGTCGGCGACATCGAGAGTCTGCCGTTCCTGGAGGCGATCCGCCAGAAGGGCAACGAGGTCGGGCGCCAACGGGCGATCTTCGTCCACCTGACCCTGGTGCCGTACCTGCCGGCGGCGGGCGAGCTCAAGACCAAGACGACGCAGCACTCGGTGAAGGAGCTGCTCAGCGTCGGCATCCAGCCCGACGTGATCCTGTGCCGGTCGGACCGCGAGGTGCCGTTCGACGCGCGGCGCAAGATCGCGCTGTTCTGCAACGTGCCGGTGGACTCGGTGATCTCGCTGCCCGACGTCGACACGATCTACCAGGTGCCGGTGATCCTGAACGACCACGGCTTCGACACCCAGGTGTGCAAGCACTTCGGCATCCCCCTGGAGCCGGCGCCGGACCTGGGCAACTGGCGGCACATCGTCGACCGCATCCGCCATCCCGAGGGCGAGGTGACGATCGCGGTGGTGGGCAAGTACACCAACCTCCTCGACGCCTACAAGTCGCTGGCCGAGGCGCTGCAGCACGGCGGCATCGCCAACAACGTGAAGGTCAGGCTGAACTGGCTCGACTCGCAGATCTTCGAATCCGAGGACGCGGTCCACTATCTGTCCGACGTCCAGGGCATCCTGGTGCCCGGCGGCTTCGGTGAGCGGGGCACCGAAGGCAAGATCGCGGCGGCACGCTTCGCGCGCGAGCACAAGGTGCCGTATTTCGGCATCTGCTTCGGCATGCAGATGGCGGTGATCGAGGCGGCGCGCAACCTCGCCGGCCTGCACAAGGCGGGATCGACTGAGTTCGGCCCGGCGGAGGAACCGGTGGTCGGGCTGCTGACCGAATGGACGCGCGGCAACGTGGTGGAAAAGCGCAGCACCTCCGACGACCTCGGCGGCACCATGCGCCTTGGCTCGTATCCCTGCATGATCGCCGAGGGGACCCTGGCGCATCGCATCTACGGCGCCACCCACATCATGGAGCGGCACCGTCATCGCTACGAGGTCAACATCAACTACCGTCCCGTGCTGGAGCAGGCGGGCATGAAGTTCTCCGGCTTGTCGCCCGACGGCGTGCTGCCCGAGATGGTCGAGCTGCAGGGGCACCCCTGGTACCTCGGTGTCCAGTTCCACCCGGAGCTGCGCTCCAAGCCGTTCGAGCCGCACCCGCTGTTCACCGCCTTCGTGCGCGCCGCGATCGACCGGTCGCGGCTGATCTGAGCCATGGCCGAACCCCGCCACGTACAGGTTGGCAGGAATCGGGTCGGCAACGACCTGCCGCTTACCCTGATCGCCGGCCCGTGCGCGCTGGAAAGCCGCCAACACGCGATGGAGATGTCGCACGCGCTGGTCGAGATGACGGCGCGGCTCGGCATCGGGCTGATCTACAAGTCGTCGTTCGACAAGGCCAACCGCTCGTCGATCGGCGGCGCGCGCGGCATCGGGCTCTCCGACGGCCTGCCGATCCTGGCCGAGGTGCGCGAGCGCCACGGCGTGCCGGTGCTGACCGACGTGCACGCGCCGGAACAATGCGCCGTCGTCGCCCAGGCGGTGGACGTGCTGCAGATTCCCGCGTTCCTGTGCCGCCAGACCGACCTGATCGTCGCGGCGGCGGAGACGGGACGGCCGCTCAACATCAAGAAGGGCCAGTTCCTCGCCCCGTGGGACATGAAGAACGTCGTCGCCAAGGCCGAGCACGCCGGCAACCGCGACGTGATGGTGTGCGAGCGCGGCGCCAGCTTCGGCTACAACACGCTGGTCTCCGACATGCGCGCCCTGCCGATCCTGGCCGAGACCGGCTGCCCGGTGGTGTTCGACGCGACCCATTCCGTGCAGCAGCCGGGCGGGCAGGGTACCTCGTCCGGCGGTGAGCGCCGCTTCGTCGAGACACTGGCGCGCGCCGCGGTCGCGGTCGGCGTCGCCGCCGTGTTCATCGAGACGCACGAGGATCCGGACCGCGCGCCGTCCGACGGCCCTAACATGGTGGCGCTGAAGGACCTTGAGCCGCTGCTTGCGCGCCTGATCGCCTTCGACCGGCTGGCGAAGGCCGCCGGCTGACCCAACCGCTCAAGACTTTTCGGAGCCTGCCATGACCGCCATCGTCGACATCCACGCGCGCGAGATCCTGGATTCGCGCGGCAACCCGACCGTCGAGGTCGACGTGACGCTGGAGACCGGCGCGACCGGCCGAGCCGCGGTGCCGTCGGGCGCCTCCACCGGCACCCACGAGGCGGTGGAGCTGCGCGACGGCGACAAGGGCCGCTACGGCGGCAAGGGCGTGCTCAAGGCGGTCGAGTCGGTCAACGGCGAGATCATGGACGCGCTGTCCGGGCTCGACGCAGAGGACCAGGCGGGCATCGACGAGACCCTGATCGAGCTCGACGGCACCGAGAACAAGGGCCGGCTCGGCGCCAACGCCATCCTCGGCGTCAGCCTCGCCATCGCCAAGGCGGCGGCGGAGGAGGCGGGGCTGCCGCTCTACCGCTACGTCGGCGGCGTGCATGCGCGCGTGCTGCCGGTGCCGATGATGAACATCATCAACGGCGGCGCGCATGCCGACAACCCGATCGACTTCCAGGAATTCATGATCATGCCGGTCGGCGCGCCGACCATCGCCGAGGCGGTGCGCTGGGGCTCCGAGATCTTCCACACCCTGCGCAAGCGTCTGCATGATGCCGGCCACAACACCAACGTCGGCGACGAGGGCGGCTTCGCGCCGAACCTGAAGGGCACCACCGACGCGCTGGACTTCATCATGAAGGCGATCGAAGCGGCGGAGTTCACGCCGGGCGACGACGTGATGATCGCGCTCGACGCCGCGTCCACCGAGTTTTTCAAGAACGGCCGCTACGACCTGGCGGGCGAGGGGCGCGTGCTGGAGCCCGCGGCGATGGCCGCCTATTACGCCGAGCTGGCCGACCGCTATCCGATCCTGTCGATCGAGGACGGCATGGCCGAAGACGACTGGGAGGGCTGGCGGCTTCTCACCGAGACGCTGGGCGAGCGCGTGCAGCTGGTCGGCGACGACCTGTTCGTCACCAACCCGACGCGGTTGGCGCGCGGCATCGAGTCAGGCGTCGCCAACTCGATCCTGGTCAAGGTCAACCAGATCGGCTCGCTGACCGAGACCCTGGCCGCGGTCGACATGGCGCACCGGTCGAGCTACACGGCGGTGATGTCGCACCGTTCCGGCGAGACCGAAGACTCCACCATCGCCGACCTCGCCGTCGCCACCAACTGCGGCCAGATCAAGACCGGTTCGCTGGCGCGTTCCGACCGGCTCGCCAAGTACAACCAGCTCATCCGCATCGAGGAAGGCCTCGGCGCCGTCGCGCGCTACGCCGGCAAGGCCGTGCTGCGCTGACGCGGCGTCGCGGCACCACCTGAGGGCGATTCTTCAACTTCCTGATTCGACACGGCGAATCCGGTTGACGCGCGGAATCGCGCCGTGATTCTCTGTCGTCATGTCTCTTGTCCGCGAAATGCGCCGCCGCGCGGTGCACGTGGTGGGGCCGATCCTCGGCCTGCTCGTGCTCAGCTACTTCGTATACCACTCGTTCCAGGGCGAGCGCGGCCTGCTGGCGTGGGTCCAGCTCGGCCAGGAGATCGAGCAGGCCCAGGCGCTGCGCGACGAGACGGCGGCGGAGCGCGCACGGCTCGAAGGCCTGGTCGCGCTGCTGCAGCGCGAACACATCGACGCCGACCTGCTGGACGAGCGGGCGCGCCTCCTGATCGGCCTCGGGCGGCGCGACGAGCTGGTGATCTACACCCAGCCGCGCCCGCCGTCGCCGACCCGCTGAAACGCCCGTTTTTCATTTCAAGCCAAGGCCTTGAAACGACATAAACTTGCCCAGCGGCGAGTTGCGTGCATTAAGGTTTTCGTATTAGCTGTGATCGCTACGGCAGCGTCGTCGACCTGACGGAGAATCCCATGCCCGCGAGCACGAAGCGCAAGACCGCGACGGCGCGCGCCGCCGAGAAAAAGGCGCCGGCCGCGAACGGCGGTACCGCGCCGGGCATGGCGCCCGACCTGCTGCTCAAGACCTATCGCGAGATGCTGCTGATCCGCCGCTTCGAGGAGCGGGCGGGACAGCTCTACGGCATGGGGCTGATCGGCGGGTTCTGCCATCTCTACATCGGCCAGGAAGCGGTCGTGGTGGGCATCCAGAACGCCCTCAGGGACGGCGATATGATCGTCACCACCTACCGCGACCACGGCCACATGCTCGCTTGCGGCATGGACCCGAAGGGCGTGATGGCCGAGCTGACCGGCCGCCGCACCGGGTACTCCAAGGGCAAGGGCGGCTCGATGCACATGTTCAGCCACGAGAAGAAGTTCTACGGCGGGCACGGCATCGTCGGCGCCTCGGTGCCGATCGGCACCGGCCTCGGCTTCGCCGCGAAGTACAACGACAGCGACGCGATCAGCGTCACCTATTTCGGCGACGGTGCGGTCAACCAGGGCCAGGTCCACGAGTCGATGAACATGGCGGCGCTCTGGCAGCTCCCCGTGCTCTACGTCATCGAGAACAACAAGTACGGCATGGGCACCTCGGTCGAGCGCGCGTCGGCGGCCAAGGAGCTGTTCCGCGTCGGCACCTATGCCGGCATCCCGGGCGACCAGGTCGACGGCATGGACGTGGAGGCGGTCCACGCGGCCGCGCAGGACGCGGTCGCCGCGATCCGCGCCGGCAAGGGCCCGCGCATTCTGGAGATGCTGACCTATCGCTATCGCGGCCACTCGATGTCGGACCCGGCGAAGTACCGCACGCGCGACGAGGTGAACAAGGTCCGCACCGAGCGCGATCCGATCGACCACGCCGGCAAGCTCCTTGTCGACGCCGGCAAGGCGACCGAGGAGACGCTGAAGGAGATCGACCGCGAGGTGCGCGCGATCGTCGCCGAGGCGGCGGAGTTCGCCCAGAACAGCCCGGAACCCGATCCGGCGGAGCTCTACACCGACGTCCTCATCGAGGCGTGAGCGGTCGAGCCAGCAGGGAAGCGCCATGCCGATCAACATCCTGATGCCCGCTTTGTCGCCGACGATGACGGAGGGCAACCTGGCGCGCTGGCTGAAGAAGGAAGGCGACAACGTCGCGGCCGGCGACGTGATCGCCGAGATCGAGACCGACAAGGCGACCATGGAGGTCGAGGCGGTCGACGACGGCGTCCTCGGCAAGATCGTGGTGCCGGCAGGCTCGCAGGCGGTGAAGGTCAACTCGGTGATCGGGCTGCTGCTGCGCGAGGGCGAAAGCGCCGATGCCGCCAACGGCAAGAACGCGCAGAAGCCGGCCGCCGACAAGCCGGCCGCCAAGCCGGAAGCGAAACCCGAGCCCAAACCGGCGCCGGCGCCCGCCAAGGCCGAGGCGCCGGCGAGACCGCCCGCCGCTCTGCCGCAGCCGGAGCCGGAGTACACGGGCAAGACCGTCCGCCAGACCGTGCGCGAGGCGCTGCGCGACGCGATGGCCGAGGAGATGCGGCGCGACCCCAAGGTCTTCCTGATGGGCGAGGAGGTCGCGAACTACCAGGGCGCCTACAAGGTCAGCCAGGGCCTGCTCGAGGAATTCGGCGCCAGGCGCGTCATCGACACCCCGATCACGGAGGCCGGCTTCACCGGCGTCGGCGTCGGCGCCGCCTTCGCCGGCCTCAAGCCGATCGTCGAGTTCATGACGTTCAACTTCGCCATGCAGGCGATCGACCACATCATCAACTCCGCCGCCAAGACGCTCTACATGTCGGGCGGCCAGATGCGCTCCTCCGTCGTCTTCCGCGGACCCAATGGCGCTGCCGCGCGCGTCGCCGCCCAGCACTCGCAGGACTACGCCAGCTGGTACGCCCACTGCCCGGGCCTCAAGGTGATCGCGCCCTATACGGCGGCGGACGCCAAGGGCCTGCTCAAGTCGGCCATCCGCGACCCGAACCCGGTCATCTTCCTGGAGAACGAGATCCTTTACGGCCATAGCTTCGACGTGCCGGAGGATCCCGACGTCGTCGTGCCGATCGGCCGCGCCCGCATCGCTCGGCCCGGCAAGGACGTGACGATCACCGCCTACTCGCTGATGGTCGGCCACGCGCTTGCCGCGGCCGAGACCCTGGCGGAGCAGGGCATCGACGCCGAGGTGATCGACCTGCGCACCATCCGTCCGCTCGACACGGCGGCCATCGTCGGCTCGGTCAAGAAGACCAACCGCTTGGTCTCGGTGGAGGAGGGCTGGCCGTTCGCCGGCATCGGCGCCGAGCTCGCCGCGCTGATGATGGAGGAGGCGTTCGACTGGCTCGACGCCCCGGTCAGGCGCGTCGCCGCGGTCGACGTGCCGCTGCCCTACGCGGCGAACCTGGAGAAGCTGGCGCTGCCGCAGCCCGAATCGATCGTCGAGGCGGCGCGGGCGGTATGCTACCGCACCTGAGCCACCGGGCCGCGACGGCGGTCGGCGGCCTTCCCTGGAACGGAACCACGCGATGCCGATCAACATCCTGATGCCGGCGTTGTCGCCGACCATGACCGAAGGCAACCTCGCGCGCTGGCACAAGAAGGAAGGCGACACCGTCAACGCCGGCGACGTGATCGCCGAGATCGAGACCGACAAGGCGACGATGGAGGTCGAGGCCGCCGACTCCGGCGTGCTCGGCCGGATCGTCGTCCCCGAGGGCACTCAGAACGTCAAGGTCAACGCCGTCATCGGCATGCTGCTTGCCGAGGGCGAGGACGCCAAGGCGGCGGCGGCCGAACCGAAGGCCGAGGCGCCCAAACCGACTGCGCCCAAGGCCGAGCCGGCGCCCGCGCCGCAGCCCAAGGCCGACGCGCCGAAGCCGGCCGCCCATGCCGGCAACGGCGGCAGCGCGCCGGCGGCGAGCCCGCTGGCACGGCGGATCGCGGCGCAGTCCGGCATCGACCTGTCGGGCGTTTCCGGATCGGGCGCCCACGGCAAGATCATGCGCGCCGACGTCGAGTCCGCGATGACCGGCGGCGCGGCCCCGGCGCGCCCCGCCGACGGCGACCGCCTGTTCGCCAGCCCGCTGGCGCGCCGCATGGCCGCGCAGGCCGGCATCGACCTCGCCACAGTCGATGGCAGCGGCCCCGACGGCCGCATCGTGAAGGCCGACGTCGAGGCCGCGCTCTCCGCGCCGCGCCAGCCCGCGGCGGCCAAGCCCGCGGCGGCGCCGGGCGCAGCGCCCGAGAGGCCGAAGGCGGCCTCCGCCGCGCGTCCCGCGCCGGCGCCCGGCGTGCGGCCGGAGCCGCAGCTGGTGCCGCTCAGCGCGATGCGCCGGGTGATCGCCGAGCGCATGGCGCACGCCAAGAGCACGGTGCCGCATTTCTACGAGACGGTCGATTGCGAGATCGACGAGCTCATGAAGGTGCGCGCGCAGCTCAACGAGCGGGTCAAGGACAACAAGATCTCGGTCAACGACTTCGTCGTGCGCGCGTGTGCCCTGGCTTTGCGCGAGGTGCCGGAGGCCAACGTCTCCTTCCACGACGGCCAGATGCTGAAATACGACACCGTCGACATCTCGGTCGCGGTCGCGCTTGACGGCGGGCTGATCACGCCGATCGTGTTCGACGCCGACCGCAAGGGACTGGCGCAGATCGCCGCCGAGACCAAGGACCTCGCCACGCGCGCCCGCGCCATGAAGCTGCAGCCGCACGAATACCAGGGCGGCACGTTCTCGATCTCCAACCTCGGCATGTTCGGCATCAAGCAGTTCGACGCGGTGATCAACGAGCCGCAGGCCGGCATCCTGGCCGTCGGCGCCGGCGAGCAGCGCCCGGTGGTGAAGAACGGCGCGCTCGCGGTCGCCACCGTCATGACCATCACCCTGTCGTGCGACCACCGCGTGGTCGACGGCGCGATCGGCGCCAGGCTGCTGGTCGCGATCAAGCGCCTGATCGAGTATCCGCCCGCAATGCTGCTCTAGGAGTCCGCCGGTGGCCGAGGAATTCGACGTCGTCATCATCGGCGGCGGGCCGGGCGGCTATGTCGCCGCCGTTCGCTCGGCGCAGCTCGGCCTGTCGACCGCGGTGGTCGAGCGCGAGCACCTGGGCGGCATCTGCTCGAACTGGGGCTGCATCCCGACCAAGGCGCTGCTGCGCTCGGCCGAGGTGTGGCACATGCTGCACCGGCTCGACGAGTTCGGCATGTCGGCCAAGGACGTCACCTTCGACATCGGCAAGATCGTCGGCCGCTCGCGCGACGTCGCCAACCGGATGAAGAGCGGCGTCACCTACCTGATGCGCAAGAACAAGGTCCGCGTGTTCGACGGCGTCGGGCGCATCGACGCGCCGGGCCGCATCACCGTCACCAAGGACAAGTCGCGGGTCGCCGATCTTTCGGCGAAGCACATCGTGCTCGCCAGCGGCGCGCGGGCGCGCGCGCTGCCGGGCCTGCAGCCGGACGGCAAGCTGATCTGGACCTACAAGGAAGCGATGGTCCCCGACGTGATGCCGAAGTCGCTGCTGGTGGTCGGCTCGGGCGCCATCGGGATCGAGTTCGCGAGCTTCTACCGCGAGCTCGGCGCCGAGGTGACGGTGGTCGAGGTGCTCGACCGCATCCTGCCGGTCGAGGACGAGGAAATCTCGGCCTTCGCGCGCAAGGCGTTCGAAGGGCAGGGCATGAAGATCCTGACCGGCGCGACCGTGAAGTCGCTGCAGAAGGGCGACAACAGCGTCACCGCGACGATCGAGGCCGGCGGCAAGTCCGAGAAGCTCACCGTCGAGCGGGTGATCCTCGCGGTCGGCATCGTCGGCAACGTCGAGGACATCGGGCTGGAGCAGGCCGGCGTGACGGTCGAGAAGACCCACGTCGTGGTCAACCGGTGGCTCGAGACCGGGGTTAAGGGAATCTACGCGATCGGCGACCTGGTCGGCCCGCCGTGGCTCGCGCACAAGGCGATGCACGAAGGCGTGATCTGCATGGAGCATATCGCCGGCATCGAGACGCATCCGCTCGACGTCACCAAGATCCCCGGCTGCACCTATTGCCGGCCGCAGATCGCGAGCGTCGGGCTGACCGAGAAGGCGGCGCGCGCGGACGGCCGTGAGGTGCGGGTCGGCAAGTTCCCGTTCGTTGGCAACGGCAAGGCGACCGCGCTCGGCGAAAAGGAAGGATTCATCAAGACGGTGTTCGATGCGAAGACCGGCGAGCTGCTCGGCGCGCACATGATCGGCGCCGAGGTGACCGAGCTGATCCAGGGCTTCGGCATCGCCCGCACGCTCGAAGGGACGGAAGCGGAACTGATGGCCACCACCTTCCCGCACCCGACCCTGTCGGAGATGATGCACGAGTCGGTGCTTGACGCCTATGGCCGCCCCCTCCATGTCTAGGGGGCTTTGGCACAGTCCGACATGACCGACACCGCCCCCGTCGACACTACGCCCGTCGAGCGCGCACGCCACCCGGAGAAGGCGCACCGGCCGGACAACCCGGTCGCGCGAAAGCCGGCGTGGATCCGCGTCAAGGCGCCGACCTCGCCGGTCTATCAGGAGACCCGCGCGCTGATGCGCGAGCTGCGCCTGAATACGGTGTGCGAGGAGGCGGCCTGCCCCAACATCGGCGAATGCTGGGCGCAGAAGCATGCCACCGTGATGATCCTCGGCAGCGTCTGCACCCGCGCCTGCGCATTCTGCAACATCGCGACGGGCCTCCCCGACAGGCTCGACCCGCATGAGCCGGAGCGCGTCGCCGAAGCAGTCGGACGGCTCGCGCTGAAGCACGTGGTCGTGACGTCGGTCGACCGCGACGACCTCGACGACGGCGGCGCCGATCACTTCGCCCGCGTCATCCGCGCCATTCGGTCGCAGGCCCCCGGCACGACGATCGAGGTCCTGACCCCCGACTTCCTGCGCAAGGACGGCGCACTGGAGACGGTCGTCGCCGCGCGGCCCGACGTCTACAACCACAACCTGGAGACGGTTCCGCGGCTGTACCCGGAGGTGCGGCCGGGCGCGCGCTACTTCCACTCGCTGCGCCTGCTCGACACCGTGAAGCGGCTCGACCCGACGATCTTCACCAAGTCCGGCCTGATGGTCGGCCTCGGCGAGACGCGGCCGGAGGTGATGCAGGTGATGGACGACCTGCGCTCGGCCGACGTCGATTTCCTCACCATCGGCCAGTACCTGCAGCCGACGCCGAAGCATCACGCGCTCGACCGGTTCGTCACGCCGGAGGAGTTCGCGTCCTACAAGTCGATGGCGCAGGGCAAGGGCTTCCTGCTGGTGTCGTCGTCGCCGCTGACCCGGTCTTCGTACCACGCCGACCGCGACTTCGCGGCGCTGCGCGCGGCGCGCGCAGACAAGCTGGCGGGGCGCTGAGCCGGTGCCGACCCACGCCGAGAAATGCTTCCTGCCGTATTCGCCCGAGGCGATGTTCGAGCTCGTGGCCGACGTCGAGCGCTATCCGGAGTTCCTGCCGTGGTGCACCGGCGTGCGCGTGTTCAAGCGCGACGGCAACGTGCTGTTCGCCGACCTGATGGTCGGCTTCAAGATGGTGCGCGAGACGTTCACCTCGAAGGTGACGCTCAGCCGGCCGGACCGCATCGACGTGGAATACCTGCGCGGGCCGTTCCGCCACCTCAACAACCACTGGCTCTTCATCCCGAAGGACGGCGGCTGCCAGATCGATTTCTACATCGACTTCGAGTTCCGCTCGCGCATCCTGCAGATGCTGATGGGCACGCTGTTCAACGAGGCGGTGCGCCGCATGGTCGGCGCCTTCGAAACCCGCGCGCACGCCCTCTATGGCGAGGGCGCGCCGCCCGCCGATGCGCGCCTGGCGACGCGATCGCCGCAGGGCTGAGCCGAACGCCCCATTGACCGCCCGCGGCGGCGGGACGAAACTCCCCGCTTTCGAACGGAGAGGCCGGGGGAGGGGCGCGATGGTTGTGCCGAAAGAGCTGATCGGTACCTGGCGTTTCGTAGGCTTCAAGCTCACCGACGACAGCGGCCGGGAAACATTCCCGTGGACAGAGGAGTCCACGGGCTATCTGATGTACACGCCCGATGGGCACATGTCGGCGACGATCACCTCGATGGTGAAGCAGCCCGACGGGCCGCCCAAGCCGCTCACCACCGCCTATGCCGGCCCGTTCGAATGCCACGACACGCACGTGCTGCACAAGGTCACGGTGAGCACGCAGCCCGACCTGGTCGGCACCGTGCAGCGCCGCGACGCGGTGGTGAACGGCAAGGACCTGACCCTGCGGTCGACGCCCAGCCTGTTCGGCGGCCCGGGCTCCAAGGCCGAGCTGTCGTGGACGCGCGCCTGACGCGGATGCCGGCTGGGCGCCGCTAGGCGCTTTCCATCGCGCGGCGGGAAACCTCGGCGGTCGGCTCCATCGTGGTGACCCGGCCGGTGGCGAGGTCGTAGCGGCGGCGGACCATCGTGTCGAGGTCGCCACCGGTCACCCGGATCAGCCGGGTTTCCAGCGCGCGGCGCAGCGCGTGGATCACCCCGGTGTCGAACAGCACGGCCTGGCCTTCGTTCAGCCGGTATTCGCGCGTCTTCTCCAGCACCGCCGGCACGTCGTCGCCGCCGCTGTCGGCGCGGCGGTACTCGGTCATGTCGGTGTAGTTCATCGCCATGCCGTAGACCGCCCAGGACGGCCCGTGATCGTGTGCGGAGTTGTTGCTCGGCTTGCGGTTGATGTGGCCGAGCACGAGGAACCGTCCCTTCGGATCCTCGTAGAGGCGCTTCACGCCGGACGGCTCGTCGGGCCCGAGCTCGCGTTCGACGAACGCGCGGTTGGCGAGCAACTGCTCGAGAAAGCCGCGCAGCGCCATCCGGCCGGCCGTACCGGGATCGGCGGCGAGCGCCTTGTCGGCATCGGCGCAGAAATCCGCAAGCTGGTAGGGCATGTCCGGGTCCCCTCGTTATCGCCCTCGATTTGGGGCGTTCAAGCCATCCTCGCGCTATTATCGGGGTCGGCGACGGCCGACGCAACGCGACCCGCGATGGACATTCGATGACGATTGCGACCCTCACCCTGGCGCTCGATCGCTACGAGCGTCACGTCCCGCTGTTCGACCGCCGCGTCGCGCCGCCGGACGGCTTCGATTTCGCGCTCATGGAGGTCGGCCAAGAAGCAGCACTGCGCCACGGCCGGCACCGCCACGAGCGCATGCTGCGCGACGGCGAGTTCGACGTGGCGGAGCTGTCGCTGTCGTCCTACCTCATTGCCGTCGACCGCGGCCTGCCGGTGACGGCCGTGCCGGTGTTCCCGCGCCGCCTGTTCAGCCAGACGCAGATGTTCGTGCGCGCCGACTCGGCGCTGGAGCACCCGAGAGACCTGGCCGGCAAGCGCGTCGCGCTGCAGTCGTTCCAGACCACGCTCGCGGTCCTGGCCAAGGGCGACCTCGCGTTCGAATACGGCGTGCCGTGGCCGGCTGTGCGCTGGCACGTACGCGACAGCGAGACCCTGGCGCTGGCCGAACGGTCGGAGGCGCCGATCGTCCGGCTGGCGGCCGACGCCGACCTCGCCCGACTGCTGGCCGATGGGGAGGTCGATGCACTGTTCTATTCGCGCTTCCCGCGCACGCCATCGGCGCCGGACGGAACGTTCCGGCGCCTGTTCCGCAACCCCCGGGATGAAGCCGGCCGCTACTGGCGCAAGCACGGCTGGTTCCCGATCATGCACGTGCTGGCGCTGCGGACGGCGGTCGCCGAGCGCCATCCGGAGTTGCCGGCCGCACTGATGCGGTATTACGCGGCGGCCATGACGGCCTGCCGCGACCAGTACGACGATCCGGGCTGGTCGTACCTGCCGGCCGGCCGCCTCGACTTCGAAGATGCGCGTGCGATATTCGGCGACGCGTGGCCATCCGGTCTTGCCGCCAACCGGGCCAATCTCGCGCGGTTCATCGACTACGCCCGCGACCAGGGCCTGATCGGGCGACCGGTCGCAGTCGAAGAACTGTTCCACCCTTCGACCCACGCCACCTAGGCCGGCCCGGCCTCAGTAGAACACCCGGCCCTCGATCGCCTCCCGTGCATCGCGCGGCGTCGCAAGCCCCGCATCGTCGCGCGCCTTGAAGGCGCTGGCGGCGGCGATGACGGCGTCGAGCGCGTCGCCGCCGGGATCGGCCAGCACGACCGCGCGCAATCCCGCCGGCAGCGGCGCTACCGCGCCGCGGGCGGTCAGGCCGTCGAGGATCGCCGCACGCGCCGCCGCGCCGTCGGCGCCGCGCCGCTTGTAGGGGAAGTAGAGCCCGGCATGCTTCAGGGTCGAGGCCGGGCACACCTCGATGAGCACCGGCTTGCCCGGCGCCGGCGGCTGCATCGGCGCGGCGCGCACGGCGTCGGCGGCGACCAGCGGCGCCAGCACGTGCGACAGCGCGGCGTAGGTCTGGCGGTACATGCGCACGTTCCAGCCGCCGAACGGGGTCTTCGTCTCCACGTCCGTGCGCCGCTTGGCCTCGCCGAAGCCGAAGGCGCACATCGCGGCCCGGAACGAGTCGGCGTCGGCATGCCGGGCGGCGAACGCCGCGACGAAGCCGCGCCAGTCCGACTCCGCCACCACCGCGAGCGGCAGGCCGAACGGCATGTCGATCCCGACCAGCGAATCCCGAGCCGCCGCGATCGCCGCGCGCAGCGCCGCCCACGCCGCCTCCGGCCCGGGGCCGCCGCCGGGCAGGGCGGTCGCCGGCACGACGCTTTGGACCGCGAGGCGGCTCGCGTCCTCGCGGCCGCGGGCGATCCAGATGCGGCGGCCGGCGTCGCGCGCACCGGAGAAATCGACGCCGACGAAGGCGTCGAAGCGCATCAGCGCGCCAGACGCTCGACCATCGCGAGCGCGGCGAGGACGGAGGCCCGGCGCACCGCATCGCGGTCGCCGGGGAAGACGTGGCGCTCGTGCTCGACCGCGCCGTCGCGCCGCGCGGCGGCGATGTGCACCAGCCCGACCGGCTTGGCCGGGGTCGCGCCGCCCGGACCGGCGATGCCGGTGACGGCCACCGCGATGTCGGCGCGCGAGCGGGCGATGCCACCGGCGGCCATGGCGCGCGCGACCTCCTCGCTCACCGCGCCGAACGCGACCAGCAGGTCCTCCGGCACGCCGACCAGCTCGGTCTTGGCGGCGTTGGTGTAGGTGACGAAGCCGCGCTCCACCACGTCGGAGGAGCCGGCGATGGCAGTCAGCGCGCCGCACACCAGGCCGCCGGTGCAGGATTCCACCGTCGCGACCATCCGCTTCGCTTTCCGGCAGGCGTCGAGCACCGCGGTCGCGCGCGCCGTCAGCTCGGCATCCGTCATGGCCAGGCTCCGGTGAAGTGGACCGCGACGCCGAGAGCGGCGGCGGCATAGATCGCGGCGAGCAGGTCGTCGGCCATGACGCCGAACCCGCCATGCAGGCGCCGGTCGGCCCACGACACCGGCCACGGCTTCCAGATGTCGGCGATGCGGAACAGAACGAACGCGACGGCGAACCACACCGGCGCGAGCGGCGCCGCCGTGAGCACGAGCAGCTGTGCCGCCACCTCGTCGACCACGATCGAGCCGGGGTCCTGCACGGCGGCATGGCGCACGAAGGCGTCCGTCGCCCACCATCCGAGGACGAAGAGGCCGAGCGCCGCCGCGGCGAGCCAGCCGCGTCCGGCGTGGTCGATCACGGCCCAGCCGACCGGCAGCGCGGCGAGCGAGCCCCAGGTCCCCGGCGCGCCCGGCAGCAGCCCGGCGCCGAACCACGTCGAGACCAGCGAGATGGGATCCCAGAACGACAGGCCCGGGGGCAGCCGGCGCGCGCGGACGCCGGCCGCGGTCACGGCAGGCGCACCGTCGCGACCGCCTGGGCGGCGATCCCTTCGCGCCGGCCGGTGAAGCCGAGGCGTTCGGTGGTCGTCGCCTTGACGCTGACCCGGTCGGCGGCGATGCCCAGGATCTCCGCGATGCGCGCGACCATCGCGGCGCGGTGCGGGCCGATGCGCGGCGCTTCGCATACCAGGGTCACGTCGACATGGGCGATCAGCCCGCCGCGCGCCGCGACCCGATCGGCGGCGTGGCGCAGGAACCGGTGGGACGCCGCGCCGCGCCACTGCGGATCGGTCGGCGGGAAGTGGCTGCCGATGTCGCCGTCGCCGATCGCGCCCAGGATGGCGTCGGTCAGCGCGTGCAGCCCGACGTCGGCGTCCGAATGGCCTTCGAGGCCCTGCCCGTAGGGGACGGCGATGCCGCACAGGGTGACGTGGTCGCCGGGCGCGAAGCGGTGGACGTCGAACCCGGTGCCCACCCGCACGTCGGCGGGCGCGGCTTCGGCGATGCGCACCGCGCGGCGATAGTCTTCCTGCGTCGTCACCTTGAAATTGTCCTCGTTGCCCAGCACCAGGCCGACCGTCAGGCCGGCATGTTCGGCGACCGCGGCGTCGTCGGTCAACGACAGGCCTTCGGCCGCGCGGTGCGCGTCCAGGATGTCGCGGTAGCGGAACCCCTGCGGCGTCTGCGCCCGCCACAGCCCGGTGCGGTCGACCGTGGCCTGGATCGGCGCGCCTGCCGCCGCCGCGCGCTTCAGGGTGTCGCCCAGCGGCACCGCCGGCACCACGGCGGCATAGGTCCGCAGCGCCTCCAGGGTCCGGTCGATGGTGCCGGCATCGACGAAGGGCCGCGCCGCGTCGTGGATCAGCACCAGTTCCGGGGCGAGATCGGCAAGGCTCTCCAGCCCCCGGCGTCCGGACTCCTGGCGCGACGCGCCGCCGATCACCGGCGGCAGCGCCGGAGCGCCGGCGGCCGACCGCTGATAGAGGTCGCCGTCTTCCGCCCGGATCACCGCGCGGACGGCGTCGATCGCCGGGTGCGTCGACAGCGCGTCGATCGTCTGCCGAAGGATGGTCCCGCCGCCGAGCGGCAGATACTGCTTGGGGATATCGGCGCCCAGCCGCACGCCGCTGCCGCCGGCTAGGATCAAGGCAACGCACCCGGTCACGGATCGTCCCGTCTGTTGTGCATGCGCCAAACTAGCGCCTCGGCCGGTACATCGCCATGGCGGCGGTGAGCGCACCGATTCAACGGCTTACGGAGGCTCTTTCGGACGCTCCAAACTCTCTATTGCAATGCAGCAAAATTCCGGATATATATTGCCTAAGAAATGGGCAGATTTGGGATTTGCCTACTTATTCATCGCTTGAGGCGTCGCTCGTGCGAGGATCGCATTGTCGCAGGGTCGGTCCAACGGAAATTCTATGGCGAGACGGGCGCTGAAATTCGTGAACCGCCGCCCCGAAGGCTCTCCGGCCGCCGACGTCGTGCTGTCGGCCCTTCCGTTCGCGATCCTGATCATCGACGCCAACAATGTCGTCCGATACGTGAACGGTGCGGCGGAGCAGATGTTCGAGCAGGGGGCTGCGCTGCTCACCGGCCAGCCGCTGCACGAGCTGCTGATGCCCGACAACCCGATTCTGTCGCTGTTGGAGCAGGTTCGCGGCCAGGGAACCAGCGTGACGGAATACGACCTCGCGGTCGCCATCCCGCGCCACCGGCTGCGCTCGCTGACGGTGGACCTGTCGCCGATCGTGGAATCCGACGGGTCGATGGCGCTGTCGCTGCGCGAGCACTCGATCGCGCGCAAGATCGATCAGCAGCTCGTGCACCGCAGCGCCGCGCGCTCGGTGACCGGCCTCGCCGCCATGCTGGCGCACGAGGTCAAGAACCCGCTGTCGGGAATCAAGGGTGCGGCACAGCTCTTGCATCAGACCGCGACGGACCCGGATCGCGAGCTGACCCGGCTGATCTGCGAAGAGACCGACCGCATCGTCGGCCTGGTCAATCGGGTCGGCATGTTCGCCGAGGACGGGCCGCTTGAGCAGGAGGCGATCAACATCCACGAAGTGCTGGAACGCGTCCGCCGCATCGCCGAGGCAGGTTTCGCCCGCAACGTGCGGTTCGTCGAGAGCTACGACCCCTCGCTGCCGTCGGTGGCCGGCAACCGCGACCTCCTGATCCAGGCGTTCCTCAACTTGGTCAAGAACGCGTCGGAGGCCGTGCCGGAGGAGGGCGGGGAGGTCGTGCTGTCCACCGCCTACCGGCACGGCGTGCGCCTGGCGCTGCCGGGCTCGGCGCGCCGCGTCGACCTGCCGCTGGTGGTGACGGTGCAGGACAACGGGCCGGGCATCCCGGACGAACTGAGCGCCAACCTGTTCGATCCGTTCGTGACGACGAAGGCCGACGGCAGCGGGCTCGGCCTGTCACTGGTCGCCAAGATCGTCGGCGACCACGGCGGCGTCATCGAGTTCGACAGCGAGCCGCGCAAGACCGTGTTCCGCGTCATGCTGCCGGTGATCACAACCGGCGCCATGGCCGCCACGAGGACCGAGTGATGAACCACCATTCCACCATTCTCGTCGCCGACGACGACCGCGCGATCCGCACCGTCCTGAACCAGGCTCTCGGCCGCCTCGGCCACGAGGTACGCACCACCGGCAACGCGGCCACCCTGTGGCAATGGGTCAGCAACGGCGACGGCGACCTGGTGATCACCGATGTCCTGATGCCGGACGAGAACGGCCTCGACCTGATTCCGCGGATCAAGAAGATCCGCCCCGACCTCAAGGTCGTGGTGATGAGCGCCGCCAACACCCTGATGACCGCTGTGCGCGCGACCGAGCGCGGCGCCTTCGAATACCTGCCCAAGCCGTTCGATCTGAACGAGCTCCTCAACATCGTGCAGCGCGCGCTGACCGAGAGCCCGAAGGCACCTCCGGCCGCAGATCCCGAGCTCAGGAGCGATGAGCGTCTGCCGCTGATCGGCCGCTCGCCAGCGATGCAGGAGATCTACCGCATCCTGGCCCGGCTGATGGTGACCGACCTGACGGTGATGATCACCGGCGAGTCCGGCACCGGCAAGGAGCTGGTGGCGCGCGCGCTGCACGAGTACGGCAAGCGCCGCAACGGCCCCTTCATCGCGATCAACATGGCGGCGATCCCGCGCGAGCTGATCGAGGCGGAGCTGTTCGGCCACGAGAAGGGCGCCTTCACCGGCGCCACCGCCCGCGGCGTCGGCCGCTTCGAGCAGGCGCAGGGCGGAACCCTGTTCCTCGACGAGATCGGCGACATGCCGCTCGACGCCCAGACGCGCCTCCTGCGCGTGCTGCAGGAAGGCGAGTACACCACCGTCGGCGGCCGCACCCCGATCCGCTCCGACGTCCGCATCGTCGCCGCGACCCATCGGGACCTGCGCCTGCTGGTACGGCGCGGCCAGTTCCGCGAGGACTTGTTCTACCGCCTCAACGTGGTGCCCATCCGCCTGCCGCCGCTGCGCGAGCGGGTCGAGGACATCCCCGAGCTGGTACGCCATTTCTTCGCCGAGGCGCGGCGCGACGGCAACGGCGCCAAGACGCTCGACAAGACGGCGATGGCGCGCCTGAAGCGCTACGCCTGGCCCGGCAACGTGCGCGAGCTGGAGAACCTCATCCGCCGCCTCGCCGCCCTCTACTCCGACGAGGTGATCGGCGCCGAGGTCATCGAGTCGGAGCTGCGCGAGGCGAGCCCGGGCGAATCGGTGCCCGGCGAATCGGAGAGCCTCGGCGGCGCGGTGGAGCGCCACCTGACCCAGTTCTTCGCCGCCCACAAGGGCGGCCTGCCGGCGGCGGGCCTGTACGGCCGCATCCTGCGCGAGGTGGAACGGCCGCTGATCTCGCTCGCCCTCAACGCCACGCGCGGCAACCAGCTCAAGGCCGCGGAACTCCTGGGCATCAACCGGAACACCTTGCGAAAAAAAATCCGCGACCTCGAAATCGGGGCGGGAAGGGGAGTAAAATAGGCCCGGGCCGCCGGGCATGCGCCGCGTCGGCCAGCGCTAGGATACAGGCCGGCACAACGCCACGATGACCGCGGAATCCACTTCCGCCGACGGCAACCTGATCGCCCGCTATGGCAGTTGGGCCGCCCGCACCGGGCTCGGCCGCAAGCTGGCCATTGGCTTGGCGATCGCCTCGCTGCTGTCGGCGCTGGCGACCTATGCCGCGCTGGCCGGCTGGTTCCGCGTGGCTGTCGACCCGCACACCATCCTGGTGCTGCTCAACGTCAACCTGGTCCTGTTCCTGCTGCTTGGGGCCGTGGTGGCGCGGCGCCTGGTCTCGGTGTGGACCGCGCGGCGCAGCGGCTCCGCCGGGTCGCGCCTGCACACCCGCCTGGTGGTCATGTTCAGCCTGGTCGCGGTGGCGCCGGCGATCATCGTGGCGGTGTTCTCCGCCGTCTTCTTCAGCCTCGGCATGCAGCAGTGGTTCTCCGACAAGGTGCGCTCGGCGCTCAAGGAGTCGCTCGCGGTGGCGGAGGCCTATGCCAACGAGCACCACCGCGCGATCCAGGGCGACGTGCTGGCGATGGCGCGTGACCTGTCGCACGAGCTGCCGCTGATCTCCGAGAATTCGGCGCGCTTCAACCGCCTGCTCGCGGCGCAGGCCCTGATCCGCACCCTGACGGAAGCCTACGTGCTCGACGGCAGCGGCCGTCCGATGGCGAGCTGGAGCCAGAGCTACGTGCTTGAGCGCAGCCCGGTGCCGCCGTGGGCGTTCGAGGTGGCGCGCGGCGGCGAGCTGGTGGTGCTGACCCAGGGCGAGGACGACCGGGTCCGCGCGCTGGTGCGACTCGACAGCCTGATCGACGCCTACCTGTTCGTCAGCCGCTACGTCGAGCCCGGCGTGCTCGCCCATATCGACCGCACCCGCAGCGCCGTCGCCCAGTACGAATCGCTGGAAGGCCGACGATCGAGCTTCGAGATCACCTTCGCGATGATCTTCGCGCTGGTGGCGCTGCTGCTGCTGCTCGCCGCGATATGGCTCGGGCTGACCTTCGCCACCCAGCTCGCGCGGCCGATCAGCGGCCTCGTCGCGGTCGCCGAGCGCATCCGGGCCGGCGACCTCGGCGCGCGGGCGGACGAGGGCGACGAGCGCGACGAGATCGGCTCCCTGAGCCGCGCCTTCAACCGCATGACCGGCCAGCTGGAGACGCAGCGCGCCGAGCTGGTCGAGGCCAACCGGCAGCTCGAGAACCGCCGCCACTTCATGGAAACCGTGCTGGCGGGCGTTTCCGCCGGCGTCATCGGCCTGGACCGCGAGGGACGGATTAACCTGCCCAACCGCTCCGCTTCCAGCCTGCTCGGGGTCGAGCTCGAGGAAAGGCTCGGCACGCGGCTGGCCGAGCTGGTGCCGGACATGGCGCCGCTGCTGGCGCGCGCGATGAACCGCGGCGACCGCCTGGTGGAAGGCCAGGTCGTGATCCAGCGCGCCGCCCAGCCGCGCACGCTGTTCGTGCGCATCGCGACCGACCGCGTCGGCGGGGCCGCCGGCGGCTTCGTCGTCACCTTCGACGACGTGTCCGACCTAATGTCGGCGCAGCGCACGGCGGCCTGGGCCGACGTCGCGCGCCGCATCGCCCACGAGATCAAGAACCCGCTGACCCCGATCCAGCTGTCCGCCGAGCGGCTGCGCCGGAAGTACCTGCGCGAGATCACCAGCGATCCCGAAACGTTCGCCACCTGCGTCGAGACCATCGTGCGCCAGGTCGGCGACATCGGGCGCATGGTGGACGAGTTCTCCTCGTTCGCGCGGATGCCGGCGCCGGTCATGCACCGCGAGAACGTGCTCGACATCATCCGCCGCGAGGTCTTCCTGCAGCGCAACGCCCATGCCGGCATCGTCTACGAGACCGAGCTTCCGGACGGGCCGGTCGAGCTGGTTTGCGACCGCCGCCAGGTCGGCCAGATGCTCAACAACCTGCTCAAGAACGCCGCCGAGGCGATCGCCGCGCGGCCCGAGCCGGCGGACGGCGCGCTGCCGCAGGGCCGGATCGCCCTGAGGCTGACGGCGGACGCGCGCGAGGTGACGATCGAGATCGAAGACAACGGGCCCGGCTGGCCTGCGGAGCACCGCGAGCGGCTGACCGAGCCCTACGTCACGACGCGCGCCAAGGGCACCGGCCTCGGCCTCGCGATCGTGCGCAAGATCATGGAGGACCACGGGGGCGTCCTCCACCTCGACGACCGCGACGGCGGCGGGGCGCTGGTGCGGCTGGTCTTCCGCGCGCCGGCACCGGACGAGGATGCGGCCCCCGCGACCGCAGTGTCAGCGATGGAAAAGGTCTAGATGTCGTTGGATATCCTCGTCGTCGACGACGAAGCCGACATCACGCGGCTAATCGCCGACATCCTGGAAGACGAAGGCTACAAGTGCCGGCGTGCCGGCGACAGCGACAGCGCGCTGCGCGAGATCGAGGCGCGGCGGCCCAACCTCGTCATTCTCGACATCTGGCTGCAGGGCTCCAAGCTCGACGGCCTGGAGGTGCTGGAGCGCATCATGCGCGACCATCCCTCGGTGCCGGTCATCATGATCAGCGGCCACGGCACCATCGAGACGGCGGTGAAGGCGATCAAGCTCGGCGCCTACGACTTCATCGAGAAGCCGTTCCAGGCCGACCATCTGATCCACCTGGTCAGCCGCGCCATCGACACCGCGCGGCTGCGCCGCGAGAACCAGGAACTGCTCCGCCGCACCGGCGGACAGCCAGAGCTGATCGGCACGTCGACCACCATCAACCAGCTGCGCAACGCCATCGAACGCGTGGCCGTCACCGACAGCCGGGTGTTCATCTCCGGCCCGCCCGGCAGCGGCAAGGAGGTGGTGGCACGCCTGATCCACGGCCGCTCGCGCCGCCGCGGCGGCCAGTTTGTGGTGATGAACTGCGCCACCATGGCGCCGGACCGCATGGAGCTGGAGCTGTTCGGCACCGAGCGCGAAGTCGACGGCCCCGGCAGCGGCCGCATCGTCGGCACCTTCGAGCAGGCGCACGGCGGCACCCTGCTGCTCGACGAGGTCTGCGACATGCCGATCGAGACCCAGGGCAAGATCGTGCGCGTACTGCAGGAGCAGACGTTCCAGCGCATCGGCAGCGCCGCGCCGGTGTCGGTCGACGTCCGGGTCATCGCCACCACCAACCGCGACATCAAGCTGGAGATCGGCGAGGGGCGGTTCCGCGAGGACCTGTTCTACCGCCTGAACGTCGTGCCGCTGGCCGTCCCGCCGCTGAAGACGCGCCGCCAGGACGTACCGCTGCTGGTCCGCCACTTCATGAACCACACGACGGAGGCGCAGGGCCTCGCCACCCGGCTGATCGGCGAGGACGCGATGGCGGCGCTGCAGAGCTACGACTGGCCCGGCAACGTGCGCCAGCTGCGCAACGTCGTCGAATGGATCCTCATCATGTCGCCCGGCTCGCCGACCGAGACGGTGCGGGTCGAGGGCCTGCCGCCGGAGATCAGCGCCAACACGCCGGCGACCCTGCACCTCGACAAGGGCGACGAGATCATGGCGATGCCGCTGCGCGATGCGCGCGAGGTGTTCGAGCGCGAATACCTGATGGCCCAGGTCACGCGGTTCGGCGGCAACATCTCGCGCACCGCGTCCTTCGTCGGCATGGAGCGGTCGGCGCTGCACCGCAAGCTCAAGTCGCTCGGCGTCATCGGCCACGACTGAACCGCCAGGCAGCCCGCCATGAAGATCATCGTCTGCGGCGCCGGCCAGGTCGGCTTCAACATCGCCCGCCAGCTCGCCGCCGAGAGCATCGACGTCACGGTCATCGACACCGTGCCGGAGCTCGCCCGGCGGGTGGCCGACGTCCTCGACGTGCAGTCGATGGTCGGGCACGGCGCGCACCCGGACGTGCTGGAGCGCGCCGGCGCGGCGGATGCCGAGATGATCATCGCCGTCACCCATTTCGACGAGATCAACATGGTGGCCTGCCAGGTCGCCCACTCGCTGTTCAGCGTGCCGACCAAGATCGCGCGCGTGCGGGCGCAGAGCTACCTGCAGCCGATCTGGGCCGACCTGTTCAGCCACGACCACATGCCGATCGACGTCATCATCTCGCCCGAGATCGAGGTGGCGCGCGCCATCGCACGCCGCTTCAAGGTGCCCGGCGCGATCGACTCGATCCCGTTCGCCGAGGGCAAGGTGCAGGTCGTAGGCGTGCGCTGCCGCAGCGACTGCCCGGTGATCAACACGCCGCTGCGCCAGCTCACCGGCATCTTCCCGGACCTCAACATCGTCGTCGTCGCGATCTCGCGCGACGGACGCGGCTTCGTGCCGACCGCGGAGGACCAGATGCTGGCGGGCGACGAGGTCTATTTCGTCGCCGACAGCGCCCATATCGGCCGCGCGATGTCGGTCTTCGGGCAGGAGGAGACCACCGTCCGCCGCGTGATCGTCGCCGGCGGCGGCCACGTCGGGCTGTTCCTGGCGCAGCTCATCGAGAGCGACTACGCCGGCGTCAGCGCCAAGCTGATCGAGGCCAGCCGCGAACGCGCCCACGTCGTCTCCGCCGCGCTGACCCGCACGCCGGTGATCAACGGCAGCGCGCTCGACCCCGACATCCTGGCCGAGGCCAATGTCGCCGCGGCCGAGGCGGTCATCGCCGTCACCAACGACGACGAGACCAACATCCTGTCCTCGCTGCTCGCCAAGCGCTACGGCGCCCAGCGGGCGCTGACCCTGATCAACAACCAGACCTACGGGCCGCTGATCGCCACCCTGGGCGTCGACTCGGTGATCAGCCCGCGGGCGGTCACCGTGTCGACCATCCTGCAGCACATCCGGCGCGGCCGCATCCGCGCGGTCCATTCGATCGAGGGGGTCGGGGAGGTCGTGGAAGCCGAGGTCCTGGAGACCTCCAGCCTGGTTGGCAAGGCGATCCGCGATGCCAACGTCGCCGAAGGCGTCCTTTTCGGCGCCATAATCCGCGATCAGAAAGTCATCATCCCGCGTGCGGACACGGTGATCCGCGCCAACGACCGCGTCGTGCTGTTCGCCGGCCCGGAGGCCGTCAAGCACGTCGAGAGGATGTTCGCCGTCCGGTTCGAGTTCTTCTGAAGGCCCGCGCGCTCCATGCCCCGCATCGCCTACGTCAACGGCCGCTACGTGCGCCACCAGGACGCCTGCGTCCATGTCGAGGACCGCGGCTACCAGTTCGCCGACGGCGTGTACGAGGTGATCTACGTCGCCGACGGCGCGCTGGTGGACATGGAGCCGCACCGCCTCCGGCTCGACCGCTCGCTGCGGGAGTTGCGCATCGACCCGCCGTGCAGCGCGTCGGCGCTCGACGTCATCGTGCGGCGCGTCGTCGCGGCGAACCGCCTGCGTCGCGGCATCGTCTACCTGCAGGCCACCCGCGGCGTGGCGCCGCGCGAGCACGCCTTCCCGGCGGCGCTGCGCACCAGCCTGGTGGTCACCGCCCGGTCGCTCAAGGCGCCCGACGAGGCGGCGGCGCGCAACGGCGTCGCGGTGGTCACCCGCCCCGACCTGCGCTGGAAGCGGCCGGACATCAAGTCGGTCGCGCTGCTGCCCAACATCCTGGCCAAGCAGGAGGCGCGGGAGGCCGGCGCGCAGGAGGCCTGGCTGGTCGGCGACGGCGACGTCATCACCGAAGGCTCGTCGACCAATGCCTGGATCATCGACGGCGACGGCACGCTCCTGACCCACCCCGCGGACCACGCGATCCTCAACGGCGTGGTGCGGCTTGCCACCCTGCGGCTGGCGCGCGAGCGCGGCATCAAGGTGGTCGAGCGACCGTTCACGCGCGCCGAGGCGCTGGCCGCGCGGGAAGCCTTCCTGACCTCGACCACGTCGTTCGTGATGCCGGTGGTGGCGATCGACGGCCGTCCGGTGGGCAACGGCGACTCCGGCTCCACCACGCTGGCGCTGCGCGAAGCCTATCTCGCGCATCTCGCCGCATCGGCGGCACCGCGATGACCGGCGCCGGCCTGGCCGCCCCGCGCGCCATCCTGTTCGACTGGGACAACACCCTGGTCGATACCTGGCCGGTCATCCATGACGCGATCAACCACACGCTGGTCGCGATGGGCCAAGCGCAATGGACCTATGAGGAAACCCGCCAGCGGGTGCGCCGGTCGGCGCGCGAGGCGTTCCCGGAGCTGTTCGGCGACCGCTGGGAACGGGCGCGCGAGGTGTTCTACGACCGCTTCCGCGACATCCACCTGGACAGCCTGGCGCTGATGCCGGGCGCCGCCGCGATGCTGGAGACCCTGTCGGACGGGCGCTTCTACCTGGGCGTGGTGAGCAACAAGGCGGGCGAGCACCTGCGCCGCGAGGCGCGGCATCTCGGCTGGGACCGCTATTTCGCGCGGCTGGTCGGCGCCACTGACGCGGCGGCCGACAAGCCCGATGCCGCGGCGATCGCGCTGGCGCTGCAGGGCAGCGGCATCGCGCCGGGGCCGGAGGTCTGGTTCGTCGGCGACACCGATATCGATCTCCTGTGCGCGCGCAATGCCGGCTGCGTCCGCATTCTGGTGCGCGCCGAGCCGCCGCGGCCCGGCGAGTTCGACGGCGTTGAGCCGGCCGTCTACCTACGGACTTGTGAAGAGCTCTCCGCCCTTGTCGCCGGCCTGTGAGGACCCATATCAGCAGCTAGGGTATTGTGCATCGCAGTATGACGCGGTACCCGGCTCATAAAAAAGGTTGGGGTTAATGGTCGAAGGAAGAAAAACGGTGGCGCTAAAAAAGGACACCGGAGAAGCCAAGCTTTCCGCCAACGACAAAGCGAAGACCGTGTCCGCAGAGAAGAGCCAGAACCTGCAGGAGGTGTTTCTCAATCACCTCCGCAAGAACAAGACGCCCGTAACGGTATTCCTCGTCAACGGCGTCAAGCTGCAAGGCATGATTCCCTGGTTCGATAATTTTTGCATCCTGCTGCGCCGGGACGGTCATTCCCAGCTCGTCTACAAGCACGCGATCTCGACGATCATGCCGGTCGGCCCGATCTCGCTGTACGACGAGAAAGAAGGCAGCGACGGCTAACGTGCGGAACGGCGAGGCGGCGCCGCCTGACGGCGGGCGCCAGCGCGCGATCGTCGTCCATCCGGACCTGAAGGCGGGTCGCGGCGAGCGTCGTGACGTGGGTGCGCGGCTGGAGGAGGCCGTGGGCCTCGCGCGCGCGATCGACCTCGACGTGATCGACGCCATTCGCGCGCCGATCGCGCGGCCGCAGCCGTCGACCTATCTCGGCAGCGGCGCCGTCGCCACGATCGGCGAGCGCATCGAGGACGATCACGTCGACCTCGTGGTGATGGACACCGCGCTGGCGCCGGTGCAGCAGCGCAACCTGGAACGCGCCTGGAAGTGCAAGGTCATCGACCGCACCGGGCTGATCCTGGAGATCTTCGGCGAGCGGGCGCGGACCCGCGAGGGCGCGCTGCAGGTCGAGCTCGCGCACCTGACCTACCAGCGCAGCCGGCTGGTCCGCAGCTGGACCCATCTCGAGCGGCAGCGCGGCGGCTTCGGCTTCCTCGGCGGCCCCGGCGAGACCCAGATCGAGGCCGACCGCCGCCAGATCGGCGAGCGGATCGCCAAGCTGCGCGGCGAGCTGGAGGCGGTGCGCCGCACCCGGCAGCTCCATCGCGAGGCGCGCCGTCGGGTGCCGTACCCGATCGTCGCCCTGGTCGGCTACACCAACGCCGGTAAGTCCACGCTGTTCAACCGGCTGACCCGCGCCGAGGTGTTCGCCGCCGACCAGCTGTTCGCCACCCTGGACCCGACGATGCGGGCGGTCGCGCTGCCGTCCGGCCAGCAGGTCATCCTGTCCGACACCGTCGGCTTCGTCTCCGACCTGCCGACCGACCTCGTCGCCGCGTTCCGCGCCACTCTGGAGGAGGTGCTGGAGGCCGACGTGATCGTCCACGTCCGTGACGTCGCCCACCCCGACAGCGAGGCGCAGAAGTCCGACGTGCTCGGCGTGCTCGCCGACCTCGGTGTCGAGGCCGACGACCCGCGTTTGGTCGAGGCGCTGAACAAGATCGACCTCCTGGCCCCGGAGGCGCGCGAGCTCCAGCTCAACCTCGCCGCCCGCCTGCCGGGCGTGGTGGCGCTCTCCGCCATGACGGGGGAGGGGTGCGACAGCCTGCTCGCTTTGGTCGAGGCGCGGCAGATCGCCCGCCAGACCGTGGTCGACATCGACGTCGACCTCGCCGACGGCGCCATGCTGTCGTGGCTCTACCGCACCGGCTCCGTGCTGGCCCGCGAGGACCGCGACGGCACCGCCCACGTCAAGGTCGCCATTGACGCCGCCGACCTCGGCCGTCTGGAGCGCCGCATCGCCGCCGGCGGCGGCGCGCGGGTGGTCTTGACCCCGCCGGCGCCGGCCGGCAGCCCCTCCCGCCTTGACTCATCGCCTCCGGACGATTAAGAACCCTGGCACTCACCCGAGCCGAGTGCTAACACGGCGCGGGTACTGGGGATCATCCGGAGACAATTCATGAAGATCAAACCGTTGCACGATCGCGTCGTGGTCGAGCCGCTGGACGCCGAGGAGAAGACCAAGGGCGGCATCATCATCCCCGACACGGCGAAGGAAAAGCCGATGCAGGGCAAGGTGGTCGCCGTCGGTCCCGGTGCGCGCACCGAGGCCGGCCAGCTCATCAAGCCGGACGTGAAGGCCGGCGACAAGGTGCTGTACGGCAAGTGGTCGGGCACCGAGGTGAAGCTCGACGGAAAGGACCTCCTCATCATGAAGGAGTCCGACATCATGGGCATCGTGGAGTAAGCCGACATGGCAGCCAAAGACGTCAAATTCTCGACCGAAGCCCGCACCAAGCTGCTGCGCGGCGTCGATATCCTGGCCGATGCGGTGAAGGTCACCCTCGGCCCCAAGGGCCGCAACGTGGTGCTGGAGAAGTCGTTCGGCGCCCCGCGCATCACGAAGGACGGCGTGACCGTCGCGCGTGACATCGAGCTGGCCGACAAGCTGGAGAACATGGGCGCCCAGATGGTGCGCGAGGTCGCGTCGAAGACCAACGACGCCGCCGGCGACGGCACCACGACCGCCACCGTGCTCGCCCAGGCGATCGTCCGCGAGGGCATCAAGGCGGTTGCCGCCGGCATGAACCCGATGGACCTGAAGCGCGGCGTCGACCTCGCGGTCGAAGCGGTGATCAAGGACCTCAAGAGCCGCGCCAAGTCGATCAAGAGCGAGGAAGAGATCGCCCAGGTCGGCACCATCTCGTCCAACGGCCAGCGCGAGATCGGCGACATGATCGCCCGCGCCATGCAGAAGGTCGGCAAGGAAGGCGTGATCACGGTGGAGGAGGCGAAGAGCCTCGACACCGAACTGGACGTGGTCGAGGGCATGCAGTTCGACCGCGGCTACATCTCGCCGTACTTCGTCACCAACGCCGAGAAGATGACCACGGAGCTGGAGAACCCCTACATCCTGCTCCATGAGAAGAAGCTGTCGGGCCTGCAGTCGATGCTGCCGCTCCTCGAAGCGGTGGTGCAGACCAACCGTCCGCTGCTGATCATCGCCGAGGACGTCGAGGGCGAGGCGCTGGCGACCCTGGTGGTCAACAAGCTGCGCGGCGGCCTCAAGGTCGCGGCGGTCAAGGCGCCGGGCTTCGGTGATCGCCGCAAGGCGATGCTGGAGGACATCGCGATCCTGACCAACGGCCAGGTCATCAGCGAAGACCTCGGCATCAAGCTCGAGACCGTGACGCTGAAGGATCTCGGCACCGCGAAGAAGGTCTCGATCACCAAGGAAGAGACCACCATCGTCGGCGGCGCCGGCAAGAAGTCCGACATCGAAGGCCGCTGCAACCAGATCCGCCAGCAGGTCGAGGAGACGACGTCCGACTACGACAAGGAGAAGCTGCAGGAGCGGCTCGCCAAGCTCGCGGGCGGCGTTGCGGTGATCCGCGTCGGCGGCGCCACCGAGGTCGAAGTGAAGGAGAAGAAGGACCGGGTCGAGGACGCGATGAACGCGACCCGCGCCGCGGTGGAAGAGGGCATCGTCCCCGGCGGCGGCGTCGCGCTGCTGTATGCGGGCCGCGCGCTCGACAAGGTGCAGCCGTCGAACAACGACCAGAAGGTGGGCGTGGAGATCATCCGCCGTGCCATCCAGGCCCCGCTGCGCCAAATCGCCGAGAACGCGGGCACCGAGGGCTCGGTCGTGGTCGGCAAGCTGCTCGAGAGCAAGAACTCCAACTTCGGCTACGACGCGCAGAGCGGCGAGTACACCGACCTGGTCAAGGCCGGCATCGTCGATCCGATGAAGGTAGTGCGCACGGCGCTGCAGGACGCGGCCTCGGTCGCCGGCCTCCTGATCACCACCGAGGCGCTGGTCGCCGAGAAGCCGGAGAAGAAGGACGCGATGCCGCCGATGCCCCCGGGCGGCGGCATGGGCGGGATGGACTTCTAGTCCAGCCCACCTGAAGCAGACGAAGACGACGATCGCCGTGGCGCCGCGCGCGCCACGGCGATATTTTTTGGCCATGCGTCCCGATCCGCTCGCCGTCGCCGCCGCCATCCGCGAGACCGCCGAGGCCGAGGTGCTGCCGCGCTTCCGCCGGCTCGCCGCCGCCGACCGCTGGGAGAAGTCGCCCGGCGCCGTGGTCACCGTCGCCGACGAGGCGGCGGAGGCGCGGCTGACCGCGCTGCTGACCGGCCTGCTGCCCGGAGCGCGCATCGTCGGCGAGGAGATGTTCGAGACCACCCCCGACGCCTACGACGCGCTGGCCGGCGACGACCCGGTATGGGTGATCGACCCGGTGGACGGCACCGCCAACTTCGCCGACGGCAAGCCGATGTTCGCGATGATCGTCGCGCTGGTGCGCCACGGCCGCACCCTGATGGGCTGGATCCACGACCCGGTGCGCAACCGCACGGTGATCGCCGAGACGGGGAACGGCGCCTACGAGGACGGCGTGCGGCTGCGCATCGAGGCGTCGGCGCCGCCGCTCGCCGGGATGGCGGGTGCGCTGGGCGCGCGGCTGCGCAAGGACCCGGAGGTGACCGGGCGCTTTGGCGCGCTGCAAGGCAGCCGCTGCTGCGGCCAGGACTACCTGTCGCTGGCCGCCAACCGGCTGCATTTCGCGCTCTACCGCAACCTGAAGCCGTGGGACCATGCGGCCGGCGCGCTGATCCATGCCGAGGCGGGCGGCGAGGGGCGGGGCCTCGACGGCGCGCCCTACGGGCCGCAGCGGATCGGCAAGGGCGCCTCGCTGCTGCTCGCTCCCGACCCCGACACGTGGCAGGCGATCCACGCCGCGCTTGCCGCGCCGATCGCCCGCCTCTGACCCGCGACCGCCAACCGACAGGAGCCGTCATGTCCGCAACCGCCGCCTTCATCGGCCTCGGCGTCATGGGCTTTCCCATGGCCCGCCATCTCGCCGCCAAGGGCTTCGAGGTCACCGTCTACAACCGTACCGGCGTCAAGGCCGACGACTGGGTGTCCAAGCACAAGGGCCGGCGGGCGGCGACGCCGCGCGAGGCCGCGGCCGCTGCCCAGATCGTCTGCCTGTGCGTCGGCAACGACGACGACCTGCGCTCGGTGGTGTTCGGCGACGACGGCGCGCTGGCCGGCATGAAGGCCGGCGCGACCCTGGTCGACCACACCACCGTCTCGGCCCAGGTCGCGCGCGAGATCCACGCGGCCGCCACGGCCAAGGGCGTCGGCTTCGTCGACGCCCCGGTCTCGGGCGGCCAGGCGGGCGCGGAGAACGGCGTCCTCACCATCATGGTCGGCGGCGAGCCGGCCGATTTCGAGGCAGCGCGGCCGGCGATGGAAGCCTACGGCAAGCCGGTGCTGCTCGGCCCGGCCGGCTCGGGCCAGCTCGCCAAGATGGTCAACCAGATCTGCATCGCCGGCGTCGTCCAGGGTCTCGCCGAGGCGGTCAACTTCGGCATCCGTGCCGGCCTCGACATGGAGAAGGTGATCCCGGTGATCGCCCGCGGCGCCGCCCAGAGCTGGCAGATGGAGAACCGCTACAAGACCATGCTGGCCGGCCAGTACGACTTCGGCTTCGCGGTCGACTGGATGCGAAAGGACCTCGGCATCTGCCTCGACGAGGCCGACCGCAACGGCGCCCGCCTGCCGCTGACTGCGCTGGTCGACCAGTTCTACAAGGCCGTCCAGGCCAAGGGCGGCAACCGCAACGACACCTCCAGCCTCATGCAGCTGTTGAGCGAAGACAAGTAAGCAGTGGATCGAAAGATCCTTTTCAGAATTCGTCATGGTCGGGCTTGTCCCGGCCATCCACGCGCTTTGTTGTTTGTCGCTGGAACGAACGAAAAAGGAAAAAAACGTGGATGGCGGGACAAGCTCAACCATAACTAATTCTGAAAATAGAGCGACTTAGCCGCCGTTTCTCTCGTCGGCTTTTGCCTCGTCCCACAGCGCGTCGAGCTCGGCGAGGCCGGCGTCGGCGGCGGTGCGGCCTGCGGCGGCTAGGCGGGCCTCGACCGCGCGGAAGCGGCGCTCGAACTTCGCGTTGGTGCCCCTCAGCGCGACCTCCGGGTCGACGTCGAGGTGGCGCGCGAGGTTGACCACGGAAAACAGCAGGTCGCCGACCTCCGCGGCCACGCGCTCTGGCGGTGCGGCGGCGTCGATCTCGGCGCGCAGCTCGGCGATCTCCTCGTCGATCTTGGCGAACACCGGCTCGGCGTCGGGCCAGTCGAAGCCGACCCTGGCGGCGCGGCGCTGCAGCTTGAAGGCGCGCATCAGCGCGGGCAGGGCGGCCGCCACGCCGTCGAGCGCGCTGGGCGGCTTCTCCGCGCTTCCGGCGGCTGCGGCGCGCTCGCCGGCCTTGAGGTCCTCCCAGACGGCGACGACGGCATCGGGCGTCTCGGCGGCCACGTCGGCGAAGACGTGCGGGTGGCGGCGGACCATCTTGTCGGCGATGGCGCGGGCCACGTCGTCGAAGTCGAAGGCGCGCTGCTCCTCGGCCATGCGGGCGTGGAACACGACCTGAAGCAGCAGGTCGCCGAGCTCGTCCTTGAGGCCGGCGATGTCGTTGCGCTCGATTGCGTCGGCGACCTCGTAGGCTTCCTCGATTGTGTACGGCGCGATGGTCGCGAAGGTCTGCTCGATGTCCCACGGGCAGCCGCGCGCGCGGTCGCGCAGCCGGGCCATGACGGCGAGCAGCCGGTCGATCGGGGGCTGGGCATGGGTCATGGCGAGGCCTCCGGACGGTGTGCGGGCGGCGTCTTTCAGGATCGGGCGGCGGACGAGGGACGGCAAAAAATCGTGAGGGGAGGCACCGAAACCCACGATCCGAAAGTCGCATAATGTATATTATGGAAAATCAAGTCAGGGTTTCCGGGTCGGGGATTTCGAGTATCAGGCCGTCATGCGCCGGCGCCACCCCCGGCGGACATAGCGCCGCCAGCCGGGCGTAATCGGCCTGGTGGTTCATGTGGGTCAGCCACGCCTGCCGCGGCTTCACCCGCGCGATCCATTCGAGGGTCTTGTCCAGGTGCGCGTGCGTCGGGTGGGCCGCCCCGGCGCGCAGGCAATCGACCACCCAGACGTCGATGCCGTCGAGCGCCGCGAACGCGTCCTCCGGCAGGTCGACCGCATCGGTGGAGTACGCGAACGGCCCGAACCGGAAGCCCAGCGAGGTCGGCCCGCCATGCGCCTGGGTCCATGACACCACCGGCAGGCCGGCCGCGGCGAACGTGCCCTCGATCGCGTGCGGCAGCAGCACCGGCCGGTAGAATGCGTCGCCGTCGCCCGCGCCCTCGAACAGATAGGCGAAGCGGTGCATCAGGATGCCGATCACCTCGGCCGTGCCGTAGACGTCGATCAGCGCCTTGTCGCGGCGCCAGATCGAGCGCAGGTCGTCGATGCCGTGCACGTGGTCGGCATGCGCATGGGTGTAGAGGACGGCATCGACCCGCGTGACCCGCGCATCGAGCAGTTGTTCGCGCAGGTCCGGCCCGGTATCGACCAGGATCACCTTGTCGTGCCACTCGACCAGGATCGACGGCCGCCGCCGCCGGTTGCGCGGTTCGGCGGGGTCGCAGTCGCCCCAGCGGCCGCCCGCCAGCGGCACGCCGCCGGAACCGCCGCAGCCCAGGATGGTGACCCTCATGGCGCCGGCAGGACCGCCTTACCGAACAAGGCCTGGAAGTTGCGCGTGGTGGTGTCGACGAACGCGTGGGTTTCCATGCCCTTGAGCCGGGCGACCGCAGACGCGGTGTGAACCACGAACGCCGGCTCGTTGCGCTTGCCCCGGTTGGGGATCGGCGCCAGGAACGGCGAGTCCGTCTCGACCAGGATGCGGTCGATCGGGATGTCGCGCACGACGGCGCGCAGGTCCTCGGAGTTCCTGAACGTCACGATGCCCGACAGCGAAATGTAGAAGCCAATTTCCAGCGCCTTTTCAGCGAGCTGGCGGCCGGCGGTGAAGCAGTGTATGACGCCGGGAAAAGGGCCGTCGGCGTATTCCTCGGCGAGGATCGCGACGGTGTCGTCGTCGGCGTCGCGGGTGTGGACGATCAGCGGCAGCCCGGTCGCGCGCGCCGCGTGGATGTGGGCGCGGAAACCGGCCTGCTGATCGGGGCGGGGGCTCTTGTCGTAGAAGTAGTCGAGCCCGGTCTCGCCGATGCCCACCACCTTGGGATGGCCGGCGAGCGCGATCAGCCGCGCCGGGTCGGCCACCCCCTCCTCCGCCACCTGGTGCGGATGAATGCCGACCGAGCAGTAGAGCCGCGGCGAGGATTGCGCCAGCGCTAGCACCGTTTCGAACCGGGTGAGCCGGGTGCAGATCGTCACCGCCGCGCCGACCCCGGCCGCGACGGCGCGCTCGAGCACGGCCGCACGGTCGTCATCGAACACGTCGAAATCGAGGTGGCAGTGGCTGTCGACCAGCATCAGCCTCTGGCCCCGACCTTCGGTCCGCCCTTGCCGCCCTTGGCCGCCTCGCCGGGCTCGACGAATCGCGGGAAGATGCCGGACGGCGCCGGCAGGGTGCGTTCCGGGCTCAGCGCGCCGCCGCGGCCGAGCCGCTCGAACGTGCGCTCGTCCTGCGGCACCGCAAGCAGGTCGAGGATGCGGCCGGCCGAGGCCGGGATGAACGGCTGCAGCACCAGGCCCAGCACCCGGATCACTTCCGCCAGGGTCCACAGCACCGTCTTCAGCCGCTCCGGGTCTTCCTTCTGCAGCTTCCACGGCGCCTGGTGGTCGACATAGCCGTTGGCGGCGCGCACCAGCACCCAGATCGCGTCGAGCGCCTCGTGGAACGCCTGCGCCGTCATCTTCTCGCGCAGGGCCGGCAGCAGGCCGTCGGCGATCGCGATCAGCGCCGCGTCGTCGTCACGCGTCGGTCCCGGCGCCGGCAGCACGCCGCTGCAGTAGCGGCCGACCATCGACAGCGCCCGCTGCACCAGGTTGCCGAGGTCGTTGGCGAGGTCGCCGTTGATCCGTCCGACCAAAGCGCGGTGCGAGAAGTCGCCGTCGTTGCCGAACGGCACCTCGCGCAGCAGGAAATAGCGGATCTGGTCGAGGCCGTATTTCTCGGCGATCGCGTTCGGCTCGATCACGTTGCCGAGCGACTTCGAGATCTTCTGGCCCTCGTTGGTCCACCAGCCGTGCGCGAACACGCGCTTCGGCGGCGCCAGCCCGGCGCCCATCAGGAACGCCGGCCAATACACGGCGTGAAACCGCACGATATCCTTGCCGACCATGTGCAGGTCGGCCGGCCACCACTTGGAAAACGTTTCCGGATCATCGGGATAGCCGACGGCGGTGCAGTAGTTCGTCAGCGCGTCAAGCCACACGTACATGATGTGCTTCGGGTCGCCCGGCACCTGCACGCCCCAGTTGAAGGTGGTGCGCGAGACCGAGAGGTCCTGCAGGCCCTGCCGGACGAAGCTCACCACCTCGTTGCGGCGCGACGGCGGCGCGATGAAGTCCGGGTTGTCGTCGTAGAACTTGAGGAGACGGTCGCCCCACTTCGAGAGATCGAAGAAATAGCTCGGCTCCTCGACCCATTCGACCTCGGCGCCGGACGGCGCGATCTTCTTGCCGCCGGGCGCGTCGGTGAGCTCGTCCTCGCCGTAGAACGCCTCGTCGCGCACGGCGTACCAGCCGGCATAGGTGCCGAGGTAGATGTGGCCGTTCTTCTGCAGCGCCTCCCAGATCGCCTGCGAGGCGCGGGTGTGGCGCGGCTCGGTGGTGCGGATGAAGTCGTCGTGCGAGTAGTTCATCGCGCGCGCGAGGTCGCGGAAGTTCTGCGACACCCGGTCGGTGAACGCCTGCGGGTCCATGCCCGCGGCGGCGGCCGACTTCTCGACCTTCTGACCGTGCTCGTCGGTTCCGGTCAGGAAATGAACGTCATAGCCGTCGAGCCTCATGAACCGCGCGAGCGCATCGCAGGCCAAGGTCGTGTACGCATGCCCGATGTGCGGCACGTCGTTCACGTAGTAGATCGGCGTCGTGAGATAATAGGTTCCGCGCCCGGACATCTGCTGGCTCCGGCGCTTCCTAGCGCGCGCTGTCTTCCATGGCTTGAAAGGCGCCGAGGACCACCTGGCGCCGGTCCAGGTTCAGCGCATCGGCCTGCGCCACCTGGCGGCCGATCTTCTCCCATACATCCACCCACCGTTCAAGGGTGCCGCAGGCCGCGAGGCGCCGCGCGGCTTCCCCTTCGCCCGCCACCACCTCCCCGCCGGGCAGTCCCGCCGCCGGGTCGGCGCCGGCGCGGACCAGGCGGGCGACCCACCACGCCAGCAGGTCCATCGCGGTGTCGAAGGTCGCGTCGGCGCCGGTGCGCGCGAGCTTGTCGGCGAACGCGTGGACCCCGGCGACGTCGAGCCGAGGCAGCGGCGCGATGAGCTCGATCATCTGGCGGTAGAGGCCGAGCCCGCCGCCGTCGGCGAGGCGCAGCGCGCGGCCGATGCTGCCCTCGCCCAGCCGCGCCAGCGCCGCGGCATCTTCGGCCGGCAGCGCCGGCCGCCAGCGGGCCAGCAGGGTCCGCACGGCATCGTCGGGCAAGGGATGCAGCGGCAGGCGGCAGCAGCGCGAGCGGATGGTCGCCGGCAGGCCGCCCGGCGCATGGCTGACCAGGATCAGGAGCGCGCGGTCGGGCGGCTCCTCCAGCACCTTGAGCAGCGCGTTGGCGGAGGCGGTGTTAAGGTCGTCGGCGCTGTCCACCACGACCACCCGCCACGCCCCCTCGCCCGGCGTCAGGCTCAGGAACGCGCCGGCCTCGCGCACCTCCTCGACCTTGATGACGGTCTTGCTGCGCTCCAGGAACATCAGGTCCGAGTGGCCGCCGGCGGCGACGCGGCGGAACACCGGGTGAGCGGGATCGAGCCGCAAGTCCGCCGGCGCGTCGCCGAACAGCCCGCCGCCGTCGCCGCCGCCGGCCAGAACGAAGCGCGCGAAGCGGTAGGCGAGCGTCGCCTTGCCGATGCCCTGCGGCCCCGTGAACAGCCAGCCGTGCGGCAGCCGGCCAGACCGCCACGCCTCCAGCAGTTGCGCCTCGGCCGCCGCGTGACCCTCCAGGTCGGGATTCTCGCGCGGCAGCGGGGCGAGGTCTTCGTCGTCGTCCTTGGCCATCGGCTTACGTTCGGACCCGGTGAGGCCCCCTCCCCCCGCCCCCCTCCCACGAGGGGAGGGGGAGTCCTAAGCCCCCTCCCCTCGTGGGAGGGGGTTGGGGGAGGGGGCGTCTCCGCAAAAGAGATGCCGCCATCATAGCCCGGTCACGCCCAGCCGCGCGGCCACCGCATCGCGGATGCGCCGCTGCACCGTATCCACGCCGCCCGTCGCGTCCAAAACGATGCAGCGCGCCGGCTCGCGCCGGGCGATGTCGAGGAAACCGTCGCGCAGTCGGCGGTGGAAATCCGTCCCCATGCGTTCGTAGCGGGTCGCCGTGTCGCCGCGCGCATCGGCCCGGGCGAGCCCGGCCTCGACCGGCAGGTCGAGGATCAGCGTGAGGTTGGGCTGCAGCCCGCCCAGCGCCGCGGCGTGCAGCGCCTCGATCGTCGCGCGCGGCACGCCCTGGCCATAGCCCTGGTAGGCCATCGTCGAGTCGGCGAAGCGGTCGGAGATCACCCAGGCGCCGCGCTCCAGCGCCGGCGCGACCGTGCGCGCGACATGCTCGCGCCGGGCGGCAATGTGCAGCAGGGTCTCAGTCAGCGGGTCCCAGCGGTCGGCGGCGCCGGAGACCAGCAGGTTGCGGATCCGCTCGGCGCCCGGCGCGCCGCCCGGCTCGCGCGTTGCGACCGCGTCGATCCCGGCCGCATTCAGCGCGTCGACCAGCAGGCGCACCTGCGTCGTCTTCCCGGCTCCCTCCCCTCCTTCGAGCGTGACGAAGCGCCCGCGGCTCAACCGGAGGCGCCCCACAGGAGGTAGCGGACGGCGCTGCCGATGCGCTGGACCGGGCCGAGCTTGCCGACCTCCGCGCCGGCGTTCAGCGGCACGGACACCGGCGGGTAGTCCGGCACCTCGACGCGGATCTCGCCGACCGGCGCGTCCTTGGCGATCGGCGCCGGCACCGGGCCGGTGTAGACGACGGCGGCCTTGATCGCGGCCTTGGCAGTGCGCGGCACGGTCATGACGACGTCCCGGGCGGCGACCAGCGGCACCTTCGGCTGCTCACCCAGCCAGACGTCGGCCTGCTCGACCGTCTCGCCCTTCTTGAACAGGATCACGTTGTCATATTCGCGGTAGGCCCAATTGACCAGCCGCGCGGTTTCCTCCCAGCGCTGCTTCATGCTGTTGAGGCCGTTGACGACCAGGATGACGCGGCGGCCGTCGCGCTTGACCGAGGCGGCGAGGCCGTAGCCCGACGCCTCGGTGTGGCCGGTCTTGAGGCCGTCGGCGCCCATGTTCTGGTACAGCAGCGGGTTGCGGTTGCCCTGCTTGATCCCGTTGAACTGGAACTCCTTCTCGGCGAACAGCTCATAAAATTCGGGAAACTCGCGGATCAGGTGCAGCGACAGGGTCGCGATGTCGCGCGCCGACATGACGTGGCCGTCCGCCGGCAGCCCGTCGGCGTTCTTGAACACGCTCTCCTTGAGCCCGATCTCGCGCGCCCGCTTGGTCATGGCCTCGGCGAACGCCTCCTCCGACCCCGCCAGTCCCTCGGCCAGCACGACGCAGGCGTCGTTGCCCGACTGCACGATCACCCCGCGCAGCAGGTCGCCCACCGCGACCTGGCCGCCGATCGGCACGAACATCTTGGAGCCGCCGGTGCGCCACGCCTTCTCGCTGACCGACAGCTTGTCGTCCATCTTGAGCGTGCCCTTCTTGAGCCGCTCGAAGACCATGAAGACCGTCATCAGCTTCGACATCGACGCCGGCGGCATCGCCACCGCCGAGTCCTTGTCGAGCAGGACGGTCCCGGTCGCGACGTCGACCATGTAGGCGTGCTTCGCCGGAGTCTCGATGGTCGGCGGGGCCGCCAAAGCCGCCGCGGTCCCGGCAAGCCAGACCGAGACGGCCAGTATCAAACGTCGCATGAGCATCACCCCTGTCGGCCGGCACTGTCCGGCCATGGTGCCCTATCGCGCGGCGACTCGCGCCTCCTCCTGCGCGATCGTCATCGCCGCTTCCATCACGCGTTCGGCATGGGACGGCGACGGCAGCGGTCCCACGCTGACCCGCCAGACGCCCTGCCGCTCGCTGACCACCCGCGCCTGGCCGAAACCGGCGAGGCGCTTCCGCACCCGTTCCGCGGCCGCGGCGCTGGAGAACGTGCCGGTGTTCACGACGATCCCCGTCGCGGGCATCGGCGGGGCGGGCATCGCCGCCGGCGGCGGGGCCGGCGGAACGCTCGGCCGGATCGCGGCCGGGGCGGTCGATGCGGCCGCGGGCGACACCAGCGCGAACCGCTGCGCCGGGGCCGGCGCCTCGGCCATCCGCGACGGCGTGGCCGGCACGGCCACCGGCGGACGGAGCGCCGGACGCACGGCGGCGGGCTCGGGAACCGGCGCGGCTGCCGCGAGCTGACGCGCCGGCTCGACGGCGACGGGAGCCGGCGGCGTCGGCGCGGGTGCGGCCGCCGCGGCGACAGGCGCATCGAGCGGCGTCGCCATGACCGGCGTCAAGCGCGCGGGGGCTTCCGGCGAGGCGGCGGCCACCTGCGTCGCAGCGGCGGCGGCCGGCTGGGCCGGGACCGCGGCAGGCTGGCCGGCCGCGGCAGCGGGCGCCGCCTGCGCCAGCATCGTCGCGGGGGCGCCGGGCTCGCGCGGCAGCTCGCCCTTGGCGATCATCATCTCGCGCTTGCTGTCGTCGGCGATCAGCTCGACATGGACCCGCGCCAGGCCGTCGCGCTCGAAGCCGAGCATCTGCGCCGTGCGCCGCGACACGTCCAGGATGCGCCCGTCGACGAACGGCCCGCGGTCGTTGACCCGCACGATCATCGCGCGGCCGTTGTCCAGGTTGGTGACCCGCACCACGCTGGGAAGCGGCAGGGTGGTGTGCGCGGCGGTGACGTCGTTCTCGTCGAAGATCTCGCCGTTGGCCGTCATGCGGCCGTGGAAGCCCGGCCCGTACCACGACGCCAGCCCGGTCTCCTGGTAGTCGTAATCGACATAGGGCGTGTACCACTTGCCCTTGATCATGTATGGCCGGCCCACCTTGTAGTGGCCGACCCCGTCGCCCGGCGCGCGCGCGACGCTGCCCGGCGCCGAAGGCGCGCCGGGACCGCGGGTGTCGGCGCAGGCGGCCGTCAGCAACGCCATCCCGCCCACCACGCAGGCGATACGGCCCATCCTCATTGCACCACGATCGCCCATAGAGCCCCCAAGCGCTTCCGGGCAGGGTCTCCCCCGCCCCGTCTCCATTGCCCTCAGCCCTCGCCGATCCGGTCGGCCAGGATGCCCACAGCGTGGGCGAAATAGTGCGAGCGGTTCCACCGCATGATCGCGCGGTAGTTGTCGTAGACGATCGAGGCGGGGCCCTGCGCGCCGCCCGGCGTCAGCACCGACGCGTTCATGTCGGCCACCGGCAGCGGCCCGCCGTCGGCCTTGCGCACGCCCATCGCCTGCCACTCGCCCAGGCCCTTGCGGGTGTCGAGGCTGGCGAGGTTGCGGTCGAACCCGACCGGCAGCGCCACCCAGCGGCCCCATGTCTCGTCGCCGCGCCAGCCCACCCGCGAGAGGTAGTTGGCGGTCGAGGCGAACACGTCCGCCAGGTTGGTCCAGATGTCGCGCCGCCCGTCGCCGTCGAAATCCTGCGCGTAGGACAGGAAGGAGGACGGCATGAACTGGTTCTGGCCCATCGCGCCGGCCCACGAGCCGCGCATGGCGGCGGGCGCGATGTGGCCCTGGTCCAGGATGCGCAGCGCATTGAACAGCTCGCCGCGGAAGAAGCTCGACCGCCGGCCGTCATAGGCCAGGGTCGCCAGCGACTCCACGACCGAGAAATTGCCGGTGATGCGGCCGAAGTCGCTTTCGATGCCCCACAGGGCGACGATGAAGCGCGGCTGCACGTTGTAGCGGGCCGACACCCGCTCCAGCAGGTCGTGGTTCTCCGACAGCAGGCGGCGGCCGCGGGCGATGCGGTCCTCGTTCACCACGCGGTCGAGGTATTGCTGGAAGGTCAGCGTCACCTCGGGCTGGCGCCGGTCGAGCTCCAGCACCCGCGGGATCGGCTGGATGGCGTCCAGCGCGGCGGTGATGGTGGCCGGGCGGATGCCCTTCTGCACCGCCTCCCGGCGGACGCCGTCGAGCCACTCGGCGAAGCTCGTCGTGGCGGCGCCGGCCGGAACGGCGACCGACAGGCTCGCCGCCGCCAGGGCGGCGCACAGTATGGCGCGACGGATCATCGCGTCTCCTCGGTCAGACGGGTTTGGATGGATTGTTCTGCCACAAAACGCCGAATCGGCGCAAGTCGTTGATCGGCCATCGATTCAGGGAGCGGGAAACAGCGCGTCGGTGCGTCCCATGAGGCGATAGGCGACCAGGCCGATCCATTCGCGCGATCCGCGCTCCAGACCGTCGAGCCCGTCGATGAAGCCGAACCGGGGCTGCCAGCTCTGGTTGCCGCGGGTCAGGTAGTCCACCGGATAGGGGATGACCTGCCATCCCGCGCGGCGGAACACGCCGACGGACCGCGGCATGTGCTTGGCGGAGGTGACCAGGAGCCAGAGCTCGCCCGGCTTCGGCTGGACGAGCGAAAGGCTGTATAGCGCGTTCTCCCAGGTGTTGCGGCTCTGGTCCTCGAACGCGATGCGGGCCGGATCCAGCCCCATCTCGGCGAAGAACCGGCGTGCGACCGGCGCTTCCTTCAGCCCGCTCTCGACCAGGTCGCCCGAGCCGCCGGTGAACACCAGCCGGGCGTCGGGATAGCGCCGCGCCAGCCGGACGAACTCGGTGTAGCGCTCCGCCCCGTCCTTCAGCGCGACCTGGCCGCGCATGCGGGTCAGCTCGGGCGCGAAAGCGCCGCCCAGCACGATGATGCCGTCCACCCGCTCGGGCATCGGGTCGGGGACCGGGAAGCGCTCCTCCAGCGGCAGGACCAGGATCGCCCACACCGGCGCGACCGCGATGACCAGGAAGGCCGCCGTCACGGCTGCGATCAGCCATTCCCCCACGGGGCGCCGCGACCGGCTCCAGGTCAGCGCGACGCCCGCCAGCAGCAGGATCAGCAGCACGTTCCCAGGGTCGAACGCCAGCCAGACGATCTTGGACAGCTCGAACACGGTTCCGTCATAGCCGCGGCTGACCGTCCCGGCAATTGAGACGGCGCCGGCCGCGGCCTATATCAAGGGCTCCATGACCCGGCCGGCCCTGCGCGCCGCGGCAGTCAACCGCTCGAGACCCGATGACCGATCCCACGCGTACCCACGCCGGCCGCAAGACCGAGCCCGGATTTGAGTGGGGGGCGCTGCGCGCCCTCCTGCCCTACCTGTGGCCTCCCGGCGCGGTGGAGATGCGGGTGCGGGTGGTCGGGGCCGTGCTGCTGCTGGTGTGCGCCAAGCTCGCCAACGTCTCGGTGCCGATCTTCTACAAGGACATCGTCGATGCCCTTTCGGGCGCCGGCGGCGCGGCGGTGGTGCTGCCGCTGGCGCTGCTGGTCGGCTACGGGATCGCCCGGGTCTGCTCGATTGCGTTCGCCGAGCTGCGCGACGCGGTGTTCGCCAAGGTCGGCCAGCGCGCCATCCGCTCGGTCGCCCTCAACACCTTCCGCCACCTGCACCGCCTGGCGCTGCGCTTCCACCTTGAGCGCCAGACCGGCGGGCTGTCGCGCTCGATCGAGCGCGGCACCAAGGGCATCGACTTTCTGCTCACCTTCATGCTGTTCAACATCCTGCCCACCATCTTCGAGATCCTGGTGGTGTGCACGATCCTGTGGGCGCTGCTCAACGTGTGGTTCGCGCTGGCGACGTTCGTCACAATCGCCGGCTACATCGCCTTCACCATGGCGGTGACGGAGTGGCGGTCGAAGTACCGCCGCCGGATGAACGAGACCGACAACCAGGCCAACACGCGCGCCATCGACAGCCTGCTCAACTACGAGACGGTCAAGTATTTCGGCAACGAGGAGCACGAGGCGCGGCGCTTCGACGGCGCGCTGGCGCGCTACGAGCAGGCGGCGGTGCAGAGCAAGTTCACCCTGTCGCTGCTCAACGTCGGCCAGGCGCTGATCATCGGCGTCGGCCTGACCGTCGTCATGGTGATGGCCGGCGTCGGCGTGATCGACGGGCGGCTTACCATCGGCGACTTCGTGCTGGTCAACACCTACCTGATCCAGCTCTACATGCCGCTCAACTTCCTCGGCTTCGTCTACCGCGAGATCAAGCAGTCGCTGATCGACATGGAGGCGATGTTCCACCTTCTGGAAATCAATGCCGAGGTCGAGGACAAGCCCGGTGCGCCGGAGCTAGAGGTCGCGACCGGCGAGGTCGCATTCGACCGCGTCTCCTTCGGCTACGACCCGCGGCGGCCGATCCTGGACCAGCTCAGCTTCACCGTCGCGCCGGGCGCCACGGTCGCCATCGTCGGCTCGAGCGGCGCCGGCAAATCGACCATCGGGCGGCTCTTGTTCCGCTTCTACGACGTCACCGGCGGCGCGATCCGCATCGACGGCCAGGACATCCGCGAGGTGTCGCAGGCGAGCCTGCGCCGCGCCATCGGAGTCGTGCCGCAGGACACCGTGCTGTTCAACGACACGATCTACTACAACATCGCCTACGGCCGGCCCGGCGCCAGCCCGGCGGAGGTCGAGGAGGCGGCGCGGATGGCCGCCATCCACGACTTCGTCATGTCGACGCCGGACGGCTACCAGACCATGGTCGGCGAGCGCGGCCTCAAGATCTCGGGCGGCGAGAAGCAGCGGGTGGCGATCGCGCGGACCATCCTGAAGCGGCCGGCGATCCTGTTGTTCGACGAAGCGACCTCGGCGCTCGATTCCCAGACCGAGCGCGAGATCCAGCGCTCGCTGCGCGAGGTTTCGACCGACCGCTCGACACTGGTGATCGCGCACCGGCTGTCCACCATCGTCGACGCCGACGAGATCATCGTGCTGGAGCGCGGCCGCATCGCCGAGCGCGGCCGCCACCCGGACCTCCTGCGCCGCGACGGCCTCTACGCCGCGATGTGGCGCCGGCAGCAGGAAGCCGCGGACACGGCTGCCCCCGACGCGGTGGCGGCAGAGAGCCCGGCCTAACGGACAGGCCCGGCGGGCGGCGGTTGTTGCACCGCCGCTTCTTGCCTACAGTGCCGGGACCGCACGGAAGAATGCAGCAACACCAGGGAGCGGACGCGATGGGCGAGATCCTCGGCATCGGCACGACGCACTATCCGGGTCTGACGGGGACCGACCAGGGCCTGTCCTCGATCTGGCAGATGATCATCAACGCGCCGCGCATCGATCCCAAGTGGAAGGATCGGGCCAATTGGCCGGCCGGCATGATCGAGGAGGTCGGCAACGACATGGGCCTGGCCGCGGCGGGCCGCTACCGCGAGCGGATGTGGCAGAACTTCCGCCGGCAGCGCGCGATCATCGACGCCTTCGCGCCCGACTTCATCGTCCTGATCGCCGACGACCAGTACGAGAACTTCAAGGAGGACATCATCCCGCCGTTCTGCGTCTACGGCCTCGACCGCGACTTCGAGCAGGCGGTGTGGGCGCACGGCTTCATGGCGGGCAAGCAGAACTGGTGGGGCGAGCCGCCGGACTGGAAGGCGACGTTCCACGGCCACCGCGAGGGCGCGAAGTACCTGACGACCGGGCTCCTGGAGCGCGGCATGCCGATGCCCTACGCCTACCGGATGCTGCATTCGCCGACGCTCGCGCACGGCTTCAACTACACCGCGCTCTACCTCGACATCGACCGCCGCGGCTTCGCGCACCCGATCGTGCCGCTGCACGTCAACTGCTACGGCAGCGCGGTGATCACCGCCAAGGGCTTCGCCGCCCACCTGTTCGAGGAGCCGGTGGAGAACGGCCTGCCCGACCCGCCGAGCCCGACCCCGGCAACCTGCCACGAGCTCGGCGTCAAGATGGCCGAGACCCTGGCGGCCAGCCCCTATCGCTGCGTCATCATGGCCTCGTCGAGTTGGTCGCACTGCTTCCTGTCGACCAACACCGGCTATGTGATCCCCGACTTCAACTCCGACCGGAAGATGCTGGCGGCGCTGCGGCAGGGCGACTACCGGGCGTGGCGCGAACGCACCACCGCCGAGGTCGAAGCGGCCGGCCACCACGAGATGCTCAACTGGCACGTGCTGGCCGGGGCGATGGACGCTCTGGGCCGCAAGCCGGACATCGCCGACTACGTGGAAACCTTCATCTTCCAGTCCGACAAGTGCTTTGCGTCATTTCCGGCGGGGTGATTTCATCGAGAGCAGCGGCCGCCCACCTCACCCTCCCGCTTCGCGGGCCCCTCCCTCTCCCCCCTAAGAGGGCGGAGAGGGGAACAAACCCTCTCCGCCCTCTTAGGGGGGAGAGGGTGCGAGCAGAGCGAGCGGGTGAGGTGGGCGGCCCCCGGCCGATCCCCAACCGGTCGCCGCGACAGGCACTCGCGCCGTCAAGGGGTTGGCTGTAGACTGCCAGCCGCCCGACCGTGATCGAGGAGGAGTCGATGCCGCGCTTCAAGAACTACGTCCCGCACGGGGTGATCCCGGCGAC
>JBFWQM010000006.1:0-12768 GCA_050249455.1 Rhodospirillaceae bacterium
CCAGCGACACGAAGGCGAGCTGCGCCGGGATCGCCTTGCCGATCATGTTGGCGTCCTGGATCGAATGGCACAGCGTCTCGAACGGCGGGAAGCTCATCGCCATGTGGACGCACAGCGGCAGGCCGGTCTCCGCGAACGCCGCCCACACCGGGCGGAACGCCTCGTTCGACAGCATCCGCTCGCCGACGGTGCCGAACACCACCGCGGTCGTCGCACCCAGCTTCACCATCTCGTCGAGCGCCTCGAGAGCGCGCTGCGGGTCGCGCAGCGGCAGGAGGCCGGCCCACTTCAGCCGCTTCGCGACCGGCCTGCACTGGCCGGCGACGTAGCGGTTGTAGGCGCGGAACAGCGCCGCCTCCAGCCCCGGGTCGGTCGACAAGGTGGCGTAGAGCGTGCTGGGGAACAGCATCTGGACGTCGATCCCCATCTCGTCCATCGCGCGCAGCCGCGCCGCGGGATCGGTCAGGTCCACGACGCCGATCGGCTGCGGCACGCCGTTGAAGTCGCCCGCCTTGTCGGGCGCGGCGCCGTATTCCACCATCGTCATCGCCGGCGTGTTGGCGGCGTGGGTGCCGGGGCCGAATGGATGCGGCTCGATGCGGCCGTCGACCAGCCACGCGGTCTTCCAGCCGCCGAGGTCGTCGGCGTCGCCGAACCGGACCGGACGCGGCCGGCGGAACGCGTACTCCTTCGGCAGGTCGGCCCACATGATCGGGCTCATCATGATGTGCGCGTCGGCGTCGTAGACCCGGTATCCGTCCAGCATCGGCCTGTTTCCCTGTTGCGACCGCAACAGCAGGCGCCGGTTCGCCGCCGCGGTCAAGCCCGCGCCGAATTGACAGCGCTATCGCGTTGCGGCCTGATGCGCGCAATCCAACGGGGAGCCCAGAATGTCCGAGACGCCGACCTTCGTCACCCACCTGGAATGCGGCCTGACCGGCGAGCGTTTTCCCGCCGACCGGCTGCACGGGCTGTCGTCGGCGGGCAAGCCGCTGCTGGTGCGCTACGACTTGCCGGCGCTGGCGCGCGCCATCGACAAGGAGACGCTGGCGAAGCGGGTGCCGGAGCTGTGGCGCTACCGCGAGTTCCTGCCGGTCCGCCGCGCCGAGAACGTGGTCAGCCTGGGCGAGGTGATGACGCCACTGATCGCGCTCCCGGCACTGGCGAGGAAGCACGGCGCGACGGAGATCGTCGTGAAGGACGAGGGGCGGCTGCCGACCGGCTCGTTCAAGGCGCGCGGCCTCGCGCTCGCGGTCTCGATGGCGAAGGAGCTGGGGGTCAAGCGGATGGCGATGCCGACCAACGGCAACGCCGGCGCGGCGCTGGCCGCCTACTGCGCGCGGGCGGGCATCGAGTCCTACGTCTTCTGCCCCGACGACACGCCGGAGATCAACGTGCGCGAGATCGCGCTGCAGGGCGCGCGGACCTATCTCGCCAACGGCCTGATCGACGACTGCGGCAAGGTGGTGGGGCAGGGCAAGGAGGCGATGGGCTGGTTCGACACCTCGACCCTGAAGGAGCCCTACCGCATCGAGGGCAAGAAGACGATGGGGCTGGAACTCGCCGAGCAGATGGGCTGGGACGTGCCCGACGTGATCCTCTACCCGACCGGCGGCGGCACCGGGCTGATCGGCATGTGGAAGGCGTTCGCCGAGCTCGGCGCCATCGGCTGGATCGGGCCGAAGCGCCCACGCATGGTGGCGGTGCAGGCGGCCGGCTGCGCCCCGATGGTGCGCGCCTATGACGAGGGCGTCGAGACGGCGAAGCGGTGGGACAACGCGCACACGGTGGCCGCCGGCATCCGCGTGCCCGCGGCGGTGGGCGACTTCCTGATCCTGCGCGCGGTGCGCGAATCCGGCGGCTTCGCCTGCGCGGTCGACGACGACGCGATCGAGGCCGCGCGCACCGAGGTGGCGCAGGCCGAGGGGCTGCTGCTGTGCCCGGAAGGGGCGGCGACTTACGCCGCCTACGTGCAGGAGCTGAAGTCAGGGCGGATCAAGCCGCACGAGCGGGCCGTGCTGTTCAACTGCGCCACCGGGCTCAAGTATCCGCTGCCGCCGGCCGGCCGGCATCTGGACCTCGGGAAGCCGATCGACTACGCCGCGCTATAGCGCCCGAACCCCTCGACGGAGGGCGCGGCTGTGCTAGCATCGGCTCAACAAATGCCGCCATGGGGAGCCTGAACGATGGCCGAGACCGCCGAAGCCGCGCCTGCCGGGACCACTGCCGAGCGCGAAAAGACCGAGCCGCTGAACAAGCCGCGCATCTTCTCCCACGGCACCTTGGAGTGCCGCAGCCTCGCCGCGTCGCGGCCGTTCTACGAGGAGTTCCTCGGCCTCGAATGCGTGCGCCACGGCAAGATCTCCATGCTGTTGCGCAGCAAGGGCAACTACTGGGGCCTGGTCTGCCTGGAGGCCGGCGAGAAGCGGGCCAAGGTCGGCGTGCGCAACCACTGGGGCATCGACATGGAGAGCAAGGCCGACGTCGACCGCGCCCACGAACTCGCCTGGGAGAACAAGGACAAGTACGGCATCCAGAAGATCATGCAGATCACCGAGATGCACGGCACCTACGGGTTCTATTTCCAGGACCTCGACGGAAACTGGTGGGAGTTCCAGTACGCGGGCGAGGGCCAGCTCAGCGGCGACGGCCGCTACGACAAGTACTACCAGCACGGCGACAAGTTCCCGATGTAACGGGCCCATAGATCAGGGGGACGATCACGATGGTTGCCGACCCGCGCTTCCAGCCGCGACCCGGCCGTACCGACGACCCGCACAACGCGCTCACCCTCGCCGAGCGCGACCGGCGCTGGGAGGCGACCCGCGCCGAGATGGACAAGCGCGGCATCGACTGCCTGTTCATCGTCAGCCGCGGCATGAACGACAACGGCAACTGCCGCTGGCTCGACAACAACGACTACTCCGAGCGCCAGCTCATCTTCCCGCGCAAGGGCAGCCCGGTGCTGTTCTTCCAGCTTGCCAACTGGGGCAAGTGGTACATGGAGAACGGCTGGGAGGGCGTGGACTTCCGCGCCAGCCACGGCAACATCGCCGGCACGGCGGCGGAAGTCATCACCGACCTCGGCTACCACAAGGGCACGATCGGCCTGGTCGGGTTGTCGATGGCGGCGATGCGGCCGGAAGGCTCGTTCCCCTGGCTGACCTACAAGAAGCTCCGCACCTTCCTGCCCGAGGCGCAGATCCGCGACGCCAGCGACCTCCTGATCAAGCTCCGCATGTACAAGAGCGCGGAGGAGATCGCGATGATCGAGAAGGCGTCGGAGATCGCCAACGTCGAGATCGACGCCGTGCTGCGCAACGTGCGGCCGGGCATGCGCGAGAACGAGCTGGTGGCGGAAGCCGCCTACGCCGCGCTCAAGGCGGGCAACGAGCTCGGGCGCGACTTCTGGACCATCCTGTGCTCCGGCAAGGACGGCTATCCGGTCAACCGCCGGCCGACCGACCGCATCATCCGCTCGGGCGAGGTGCTGCACCTCGGCCACTACACGCGGTTCGGCGGCTACTGGAGCCACCCGCACACCGCGATCTCGCTCGGCAAGCTCGACCCCGAATACGCGCCGCTGCGCGATGCGGTGCGCGCGGCGACCGACCGCGCGATGGAACTGCTGAAGCCCGGCGCGCACTGGAAGGACATCGACGAGAAGATCGACCAGCCGGTGCTCGACCGCGGCTACTACCACGAGATCCCGCAGCTCCATTGCGTCGGGCTGGACGGGGTGGAGCCGCCGTCGGGCCGGCCGACCCGCGGCAACGTGCGCTCCAACGCGCCGTGGCGGCGCAAGCCGGCCGCCAACCCGCCGCTGGAGGACGAGGAGTGGAAGTCGCTCTCGGTCGGCCGCGGCGACCCCGACGACGTCGTGGTGCAGCCGGGGCTCGCGGTCGCGATCGAGGTCAAGGCCGCGCTCGACGACCGCATCTATGTCGAGTTCGGGCCGCAGATCATCGTCGAGAAGGACGGCCCGCGCGTGCTGACGCCGATGGCGATGGACCTGATCGAGCTGTGATCGCGCGGTGGCGCAGCGGGCGGGTTTGAAACCCGCCCCTACAACATCGGTGCCGTAGGGGCGGGTTTCAAATCCGCCCTCTCGCCGCCGAACAGAACCGGACAGGGAGACTCTGATGAAGCTCGTCACCATCGCCGCGCACCCGGACGGGCGCACCGGCGTGCTCGTCGGCGACGACGTGCTCGACTTCGCGCTGGCCGCGGCCGCGGTGCCGCTGGCCGGCTGGGTGCCGTCCGGCATGCCGGCGCTGCTGGCCGGCGGCGACGAAGGGCTGGACATCGTCAGGCGCATCCTCGGCACCGTGGATGCCGGCCGCGGCGGCTTGCGCGACCGGCTGTGCGAGAGCGGCGCGCTGCGCCCGCTGAAGGACGTCAGGCTGATGGCGCCGGTGCCGCGCGCGATCGTGCTGTCGCACGGGCGCGCCTACCTGAGCCACCGCAAGGAGATGCAGAAGACCGAGAAGCCGCGGATCGAAGAGCATCCGACCGGCTTCATCAAGAACGTCAACTCGGTCATCGGGCCGGGCGCGCCGATCCCGATCCCGCCGCAGTGCCCCGACCAGATCGACTGGGAGGGCGAGTTCTCCGTCGTGTTCGGCAAGCCGTGCCACAACGTGACCGAGGCGGAGGCGCTCGACTGCGTCGCCGGCTATACGCTGATCAACGACGTGTCGGCGCGCAACTGGGTCAAGGAGTTCCAGACCACCGGCAACGCCGAGCGCAACCGGATGGGCAAGCAGCTTCCCGGCTTCTGCCCGCTCGGGCCGGTCGTCGCCACGCGCGACGAGGTGCCGGACCCGCACAATGTCGACCTCAAGACGATGCTGAACGGGGAGGTCATGCAGTCGGCCAACACGTCCGACCTGATCTGGACAATCCCGTTCCTGATCTCCTACTTCGCGCAGTGGTACCCGTTCATGCCGGGCGACGTGCTGACCACCGGCTCGCCGCCGGGTGTCGGCTACGGCCGCGACCCCAAGATCTTCATGAAGCCGGGCGACGTGATCGAGGTCTCGGCCACCGGCGTCGGCACGCTGTCCAACACCATCGTGGCGGCGAAGGGGTAGACACCGCTTCCCCCTCTCCGCCCCCGGGGGCGGAGAGGGTCGGGGTGAGGTGGGGGAGCCACGGACACCGATGCGTCCGGCGACCCACCTCACCCGCTCGCTGCGCTCGCACCCTCTCCCCCCGCACGCGGGCGGAGAGGGTTTTCGTTTCCGCGCGCTACTTGATCACCGGCAGCATGAGGCGCGACGGGTGCGCGGCATCGTGCCAGATGGTGTCGGAGCCGATCGAGGTCGGGTGGTAGGGGTGCGAGAACACCGCGTCGGTGACGCGCGAGTCGCCGTTGGCGAGCTCCAGCCGGATGCGGTGGCCCTTGCGGAACACGTAGGACGTCGCGAGCACCTCGATCTGGAACGTGTAGATCTTGCCGGGCTCCAGCGGCTCGGCGCGGCGGTGGGTGTAGAACGGCCGGAACGGCTTCGATTCCTTCTCGTCCAGCTCGCGGTGCGAGGCCTTCAGCCAGCCGCGCGAGACGATGGTGTAGCGCGGCTGTTTGCCGGCGGCGCGTTCCTCCGCCGGCTGCGGGTTGACCTCGGACAGCTTGCAGATGAACTGCGTGTCGCGCTGGTCCGACGACGCGTGCAGCTCCAGGAGGATCGGTCCCGTCACCTCGATGTCCACCTCCAGCGGATCGCTGGTGAAGGTCAGGATGCGGCGCACCGGGTCGGGGCCGTCCTTGGTCATCGCGGCGGTGCCGACCTTCCACTGCGCGTCGGGATAGCTGTAGGTGGTCGGCTTGTCGTCCTTGGGCGGCGCATCGCGGGTCAGCTTGCCGTCGTTGAGAGAGGTGACGCTGCCGGATGGGCCGCTGCGCAGGTGCCAGGCGACGTATTCGGCGCGGCTCAGCGGCCATTCCTTCTCGCCGCGCCAGGTCTCGGCATTCTTGACGAAGATCTCGACCGGCGGGCCGTCCATGACGCCGTTCTGCACGCCCTTCAGGAAGTGGTCGTAGAACGGCAGCATGTGCTTCTCGTGGAACTCGACCTCGTCGAACATGTGGTGCGCCTCGTAGACGTCCTTGGCGCCGGTGACGATCAGCTTCTTCGGGCACTCCAGCAGCTCGTAGCCGAGCAAGTTGCCGCGCAGGTGCAGCGCCTGCTTGCCCCAGTGGCCGATCGAAAGGGTCGGGACCTTGACCTGCTTGATGCGCTCCTGCGCCGACCGCTCGCGCCAGAAGTCGTCATAGGTCTGGTGGCCGATCAGGTCGGCGACCAGGTCGTACTTGATCGGCCGGCCGGTGTTCGACCCGGCCTGGCGGTGCAGCGTGTTGGAGCGCAGGTTGGTGAACCAGTTCGAGCGGTAGTCGCAGAAGATGCCGCCGTGATAGACGTTGTCGCGGTACTGGTCGATCAGCCCGTCATAGGGGACGATGCAGGCGAGGTGCGGCGGGTTCAGCGCCGCCAGCAGCCACTGCGCCATCGCGTAGTAGGACTGGCCGACGCCGCCGACCTTGCCGGTGCACCACTCCTGCTTCGCAATCCATTCCACCACCTCGTAGCCGTCCTCGATCTCCGGCTTGCCGAGGAAGCAGAACTCGCCCTCCGACCGGCCGGAGCCGCGCACGTCCATGTGGACGTAGGCGTAGCCCTGGCTGACGTACCATTCGACGGGCCCGGTCTCCTTCCACAGGAACAGCGGGAACGCCGGTACCTCGTCGAACTCGTACTGGTAGGGCGACATCGCGAACAGCGCCGGGAACTTGCCCGGCGCATCCGGCTGGTAGATGGCGAGCGCGATGCGCGTACCGTCGCGCATCGTCACGTAGATATCCTTGGTCACCTTCATCGTGTATCCAGCCATCGCCCGTCCCTCATTCCTTCATCAGGTACTCGAATATCCCGGATTGGTCGGGCGCATCGAATCCCGACGCCACCGCCGTCTCGTAGAGCTTGGTCAGCGCGTCGAGCAGCGGGTAGCTGCCGCCGACGGATGCCGCCAGCGCGCGCGTCTTCGCGATGTTGCCGCGCAGGTAGCCCGACAGGCTCGCGTTGAAGCCGGAATAGTCGCGGCTCGCCATCGCCTTGCCGCGGGTCTCGAACATCACCGAGCTCGCCTGGCTGCCGGCGATCGACTCGTAGATTGTCTGCGGCGCGATGCCGGCGCGGATGCCGAGCGCCATCGCCTCCGCCGCGGCCAGCGTATGGACGGGCACCAGCAGGCTCGCCAGGAGCTTCAGCGCCGTGCCGGTGCCGAATTTTCCGGCGTAGCGCACGCTGTCCGTCGCCGCTTCCAGCACCGGGCGTACGCGCTCGAACGCGGCCTCGTCGCCGCCGACGAAGATGGTCGCCTGGCGGCGGGCGACGAAGTACGGGTTGCCGCTGACGGCGCCGTCGAGCATCGCCGCGCCGGCGCGCGCCAGCGTCTCCTGCGCCGCGCGCTTGACCGGCACGTCGATGGTGGAGAGGTCGACCACGATCGTGCCCGCGCGCGCGCCGGCGGCGAGCTGCGGCGCGACCTCGGCGAGCGCCGCGTCCGAGGGCAGGCAGGTGAGGACGATGTCGGCGCCTTCCGCGACCGCCTGCGCGGACGGCGCCGCCGCGCCGCCGGCGGCGATCAGCGCGTCGAGGCCGCTGCGCCGGTAGCCGAGCACCGGCAGGCCCTTCGCCATGAGGTTCTTCGCGAAGGCGAGCCCGAGGCTGCCGACGCCGACCATGCCGATGGATTTGGCGCTGGACATCAGACTGCGCGTCGAGGGGAGGAAGACGACTTCGTCGCGGTCACCGCGCCGCCTCGGCGTGCCAGCGCAGCAGGCGGCGGCGGATCAGCTCCATGGCCTTGATGATGCAGAAGCCGGTGACGGCGATCTCGACGATGCCGGCGAACACGCCCGGCGTCTGGGCATAGCGCGCGGCGGTCAGCATCGCATCGCCCAGGCCGCGGCCGCCCATCACCATCTCGGTGACCAGGACGACGATCAGGCAGATGGGCATCGCGATCTGAAGCCCGGTCATGATCTGCGGCAGCGCCGCCGGCAGGACGATCTCGCGCAGGATCTGGCGCTCGCTGGCGCCGAGGCTCCGCGCCGACCAGATCAGCTCTTTCTCCACCGCGCGCGTCGCCGCCCAGGTGGTGGCGATGATCTGGAACACCGCGGAGAACGCCACCATCGCGATCTTCGAGGCGTCGAACAGCCCGAACCACAGCATGAAGACCGGCAGCAGCGCGATCTTGGGCATCGGCAGGCCGATGGAGACCAGCGGGTCGAAGAACCATCGCACCGTCTTCGACCGTGCCATCATGATGCCGATGGCGACGCCGGCCACGGCGGCGATGCCGAACGCCAGCAGCGCCCGGTACATGGTGAGCGCCAGGTTGTAGAAGAAGGCCCCGGAGACGACGTCCTCGCCGATGCGCACGACGACCGTCGACAGCGCCGGCAGCAGGAACGGGATCACCAGCTCCATCCGGGCTGCGACTTCCCAGGCGACGAGCAGGCTGCCGATCGTGACGTAGGGGCCGAACGTCTCCACGGCGCGGCGCCAGGAATCGCGCCCGGCGCGCGCCATCGGCAGTCGGATCGCGGCCTGTCCGGTGTTGGCCATCGCCTATTCCCGCCAGATCAGGATGCGGCGGACCAGAAGCCCGTAGCCGCGGTCGGCCAGGAAGCCGACCAGCGAGATCGTCAACACGCCGGCGAACATGCCCTCGTACTCGCCCACCTCGCCCAGGGTGCCGATCAGGAAGCCGATGCCGTTGTTGGCGATGATCAGCTCGGCGCTGACCATCATGATGAAGGACAGCGCCAGCGCGACGCGGATGCCCGACAGGATCTCGGGCAGCGCCGCCGGCAGGATCACCTCGCGCAGCACCGCGCCCTCGCGCGCGCCCAGGCTCCGCGCCGACCACAGCAGCACCTCGTCCACGCCGCGGGTCGCGTTGAACGCGCTCACCGTGATCGGCAGCAGGCAGCCGATGAAGATCAGGGTGATCTTCGAGATGTCGCCGAGGCCGAGCCACATGATGGCGAGCGGGATCAGCGCCGACTTGGGCATCGGGTAGAAGCACTGCACGAACGGCTTCACCACCACGCGCACCGGCAAATAGCGCGCCATGAACACGCCCGCCGCCGTCCCCACCACGATCGCGAGCAGCAGCGCCGTGCCGCCGCGCATCAGCGACACGCCGGTCTGGTAGAGGAGGTCCTCGCCCAGCAGGCGGTGCAGCGCGATCACGACGTCCGACAGCCGCGGCAGCGCCGATTCCGGTACGATGCCGGAATGGGTTATGCCCTCCCACAGCGCTGCGAGCAGCAGGACGGGCGTGTAGCGCCACAGCGTCGCGGTCAACGCGTTGCCTCTCCCTGATCGATTGTTGTGCGGCGCGCCGCCGCCGTTGCGGCCAGTTAACGGCCCGCGGCGCGCCCCGTCAAGCCGTGGCCGTCACTTCAGGCGCTTGGCGGCTTCCTCGGCGTAGGACATGTCGACATAGGGCTTCACGTCGAACGTCTCGGGCAGCACGTTGTACTTGTGCAGGTCGTCGATGTTACGCTGGAGCGTCGCCGCGTCGACCTTGCCGCCCATGTCGCGGGCGTAGTCGTAGTTGGTGAACACCCACTCCTCGAATTCCTTGCCGTCGATCCGGGTCGCCTTGGCGACCATCGCCACCACCTCCTTGCGGTTGGCGGGGTCGTAGATCCACTTGCGGAACCGCAGGTGGTCCTCCATGAAGTCGACCACGGCGGCGCGGTTCTTCTGCAGCCAGCCGTCGAGCGCGGCCCACACGACGGTCTGCTGCTCGCCCATCGCATCGCGCAGCGTGAAGACCTGGTCGAACTTGCCCGACTTCTCCGCGCGCATGTCGAAGGGCTGCACCAGGAAGGCGGCGTCGACCCGCTTGGATTCCAGCGCCGGCAGCATCGCCGCGAAGTTGACCTCGACGATCTGGTAGTCCTCGCCGTCCTTGAGGCCGTTGTCGAGCATCATCTTGCGCAGCGCGGCGTCCACGCCGCTGCCGCGCGCGTTGACCGCGATGTTCTTGCCCTTGAGGTCGGCGACCTTCTTGATCTCGCCCTTCTGCACCCAGAAGCCATTGTCGCGATAGGGCTCGCGGCTCGCGATCACGTCGGCGATGACGCGGACCTCGACCTTGGCGTTGATCACGCCCAGCGCGAAGGCTTGGTAGCTGAAGCCGGTGACCTCGACCTCGCCGGCGGCCAGCGCCGTCAGCATGGGGCCGGACCCGCGCATGCGCACCGGCTCGATCACGTACGACTTGCCGTAGTGCTTATACATGTCGGTCCGCATGTTCATGATCGGCGCGAGGTGGGTCGGGTGCGTCGACCAGCCGATGCGGATCTTGACTGGGTCCGCCGCCAGCGCCGGGCCGGCGGCCGCGGTGAGCAGCGCCGCGGCCAGCGCGAGAAATCCCGTCCGTCTCATAAGCGTCTCCCTGCAATGGCTTTCACCGGACGGTTCGACGCCGCTACCGGCGTGCCGTCCCTGCGCCGGAGTGTTGCTGAAAAGCCGCTGCCTGACGAGTCGCGAAAACCCGCGATGTCCGGCGCCGCGGAAGGCGCTGGACGGGCGCAATCGTTATGCTATAACGGCAAGAACGTTATTATATAACAATATGCCCAAGAAGGGGGATCTCCGTGAAGCTGCGTCACGTCCTATTGTCGGCGGCGGCGATGCCGCTGCTCCAGCCAGCTGCGGCCGTCGCCCAGCAGGGCGGCACGGTGCTGCCCGACCTCGTGGTGACCGCCTCGCCGCTGGACCAGACCGTGGGCGAGACCGCGACGCCGGTCATCAACCTCACCGGCGATGCGCTGGTCCGGCGGCGTGCGGCGACACTGGGCGCCACGCTCGAGGGCCAGCCAGGCGTCTCGTTCGACAACTTCGGCAGCGGCGCGTCGCGGCCGGTGATCCGCGGCCAGACGGCGCCGCGGGTCAAGGTGATGTCGGACGGCTCGGACGTCCACGACGCGTCGGCCATCTCGCCGGACCATACGGTCGTCACCGAGCCCCTGCTGCTGCGCGGCGTGGAGGTGCTGCGCGGTCCGGGCGCGCTGCTTTATGGCGGCGGCGCGATCGGCGGGGCGGTCAACCTGCTCGACAGCAAGATCCCGACCGCGATACCGGAACGCGGCGCATCCGGCGAAGCCGAGTTCCGCTACGGCACGGCCGACGACGAGCGCGCCTTCGTCGGCGGCGTGACGGTAGGGATGCGCAACTTCGCGCTCCGCGTGGAGGGCGTGCATCGCGGCACCGACGACTACCGGGTGCCCGACGAATTCGGCGAGCGCCATGTCGCCGGTTCCTACAACGACACCTCCACCGTCAGCGTCGGCGGCTCGTGGGTGGGCAGCGACGGCTATCTCGGGGCCGCCTGGACGCGCCAGCGCAACCAGTACGGCCTGCCCGGCCACAACCACAGCTACGAGGACTGCCACCCGCACGGGCTCACCCTGCACTGCGGCAGCCACGAGGACGAGGACGAGCACGCGGAGGAGGAGGGCCACGATCACGAGGCGGCGGCGGGCATCCCCTTCATCAAGCTCAGGAGCGAACGCTTCGACGTGCGGGGCGAGTACCGCAACCCGATGCCGTGGATCGAACGCGCGCGGCTGCGCATGTCCTACACCGACTACGCGCACGACGAGATCGAGGGGGACGCGGTCGCGACGACGTTCCTGAACAAGGCCTACGACATCCGCACCGAGCTGAAGCACCAGCCGATCGCCGGGTTCAGCGGCGTGTTCGGCATGCAGTACGGCCACAGCAGGTTCAGCGCGCTCGGCGAGGAGGCCTTCCTGCCGGAAAGCCGGACGCGCAATTTCGGCATCTTCGCGATGGAGACGATGCGCCTGGGCCCGGTCCGGTTCGAGCTCGCGGCGCGCCAGGACTGGCAGAAGATCGACGTCGACGTGGCCGACGATCCGTCGCACGCGCCGTTCTCGGTCTCCGGCGCCGCGATCTGGGAGATCGACCCGTCCTATTCCGTCGCCCTGACCCTGGCGCGCACGCAGCGTGCGCCCAACAACCAGGAACTGTTCGCCGACGGCATCCACCTCGCCACCAACACGTTCGAGCTCGGCAATGCCGACCTCGCCAAGGAGACTACGCTGTCGGTGGACCTGACCTTCCGCAAGCGCAAGGGCGACACGACCTTCTCGGTCGGCGTCTATTACCAGGACTACGACGACTACATCTTCGCCGAGACGCTCGACCAGTTCGAGGCATTCAGGCTCATCCGCTACACCGCGGCGGACGCGACCTTCACCGGTGTCGACGGCGAGGTGCGCTACGAGTTCGCGCCGGGCTTCGGGGCGGCGGTGTTCGGCGACTACGTGCGCGCCAAGCTGAAGGACGACGGCGGCAACGTGCCGCGCATCCCGGCCGGGCGCCTCGGCACGCGACTGGACGGGCAATGGGGCGCGTTCTCGGGCGACATCGAGTACTACCACGTCTTCGAGCAGTCCAAGATCGCCGGCTTCGAGAGCGTGACCGGCGGCTACGAGATGGTGAACCTGACCGCGGCCTACGAGCTGCCGGTCGAAGCCGCGCGCACGGAGGTCTATCTGCGCGCCACCAACCTGGCCAACGAGCTCGCGTTCAACCACGCCTCGTTCATCAAGGACGCCTCGCCGCTGCGCGGCCGCAGCTTCCTCATCGGGCTGCGCGCCGCGTTCTGATGCCGCCGTCGCCCGCCGCGACAGGTCGCGCGGCGATCACGTAGCCG
>JBFWQM010000006.1:12868-58125 GCA_050249455.1 Rhodospirillaceae bacterium
TCAACCACGCCTCGTTCATCAAGGACGCCTCGCCGCTGCGCGGCCGCAGCTTCCTCATCGGGCTGCGCGCCGCGTTCTGATGCCGCCGTCGCCCGCCGCGACAGGTCGCGCGGCGATCACGTAGCCGCCGTCGCCCGCCGCGACAGGTCGCGCGGCGATCACGTAGCCGTATCGGTGACGGATGCCGCCCTCCGCCTGCACGAGCGCGAGGGCGGCGCGCCTCGGGCATTCGTCAATAGACGTTATAATATTGCATAGCGGGGGCTTCCCTTGGCCGGCCGCGCTGGCGTGCAGAACCATCATGCCGCGCACCGCAACTGGAAACATCGGCGATTACCAAAGGCTAAGCGGTTCGTGGTAACCCTGCCGCACCAGCAAGGCAGCCGATGAGGGTTCGTTCTCCAGTGGCCTTTCCGCCCGCCCGCCCGCACCGTAATGGCCGCCACCTGCCGAAGGTGGCGACGGCGGCGTATGCGCTGGCCGGCACGCTGTGGATCCTGCTTTCCGACCTGGCGCTCGAGCGGCTGGTGCCGGCCGACGCCCGCAGCCTGACCGACGCGCAGACCCTCAAGGGCTGGCTGTTCGTCGCCGTCACCGCGGCGTCGCTGTACCTGCTGATGAGCCACCTCGGCCGGCGCCTGCAGCGGGCGAGTGAGGAGGCCGGGCACTACCGCGACAGCCTCGCCGACTTCGCCGAGTCCGCTTCGGACTGGTTCTGGGAGACGGGGCCGGATCTGCGGCTCCGCTTCGTGTCGGACCGGCTGCGCGAGCTGGGGGGCGGCGATCCGGTCGATTTTCTCGGCAAGGCGCCGGCCGACCTGTTCGCTGCGGAGGAGGACCCGGGTGTCCTGGCGCGGCATCTCGACGACCTGGCTGCCCGGCGTCCGTTTCGCGATTTCGTCTTCCGACGGCGCACCAGCGACGGCAGCCGGCGCTACGCGCGGATCAGCGGGCGGCCGCTGTTCGGCCCCGGCGGCGCGTTCCTCGGCTACCGCGGCGTCGGATGCGACGTCACGGCGGAGGTCGAGACGCGGCGGCTGCGCGACAGGCTGGCCGCCGTGGTCGAAGCGACGTCGGACTTCGTCGGCACCGCCGACGTTGACGGCCGCGTTCTCTACATCAACGGCGCCGGCCGCGCCATGCTGGGCATCGGGCCGGACACCGACATCGGGGGGCTGCGGATCGGCGACAGCCTGACGCAGGAGTCGAAGCGGCTGGTCCGCGAGGTCGCGCTGCCGGCGACCGTGCGCAACGGCATGTGGACCGGCGAGACGACGTTCGTCGCGCGCGACGGCCGCGAGGTGCCGGTCTGGCAGGTCATGCTGGCGCACCGCGAGCCGACCGGCCACGTCGCCTACGTGTCGTCGATCGCGCGCGACCTGACCGAACGGCGGATCGCCGAGGCGGCGCTGCGCGAGAGCGAGAGGCGCTACCGGGCGATTTTCGAATCCAGCGCCGACGGCGTGATGATCTTCGATTCCGAGGGCCGTCTGATCGAGGCCAACCCGGCGGCGTGCGCGATGCACGGCTACGCGCGTGCCGAGATGGTCGGCCAGCACGGTGCGCGCTTCCTCGACCCCGCCGCGCAGGCGCAGTTCCCGGAGCATCTCAAGTCGGTCGCGCTGGGACGCGAATTCCAGGCGGCCAGCACGCACCTGCGGCGCGACGGCACGTCCTTCCCCGTGGACGTGCACGGCGCCGGCTTCCTGTATGCGGGCCGCCTGCATGGCCTGGTGATGGTGCGCGATGCCACCGAACGCCGCAGCGCCGAGGAGCGCCTGCGCCGGTCGCAGAAGCTGGAGGCGATCGGCGGCCTGACCGGCGGGCTGGCGCACGACTTCAACAACTTCCTCGTCGTCATCCTGGGCCACGCCGACCTCCTGGCGGAGCGGCTGGGCGATTCCGATCCGAAGGCGAAGCAGTACATCGAGAGCATCAGCCGCGCCGGCGAGCGCGCGGCCGACCTCACCCGGCGGCTCCTGGCCGTGGCGCGCCAGCAGCCGCTCAATCCCGAGCAAGTCGACCTCGGTGCGTTCATCGCCGAGATCGAGCCGCTGCTGCGGCGGACGCTCGGCGAGCACATCGAGATCCGGACCGCCGCGGCGCCGGGCCTGTGGCGGGTCTTCGCCGACCGCTCCGAGCTCGAGACGAGCATCCTCAATCTTGCGATCAACGCCCGCGACGCGATGCCGGGCGGCGGCCGGCTGACGATCGAGGCCGGACCGGCCACGGTCGGCGCCGGCGACAGCCCGCCGCACGCCGACCTGACGCCGGGCGACTACGCGGTCCTGGCGGTTTCCGACACCGGCACCGGCATGCCGCGCGACGTGCTCGACCGCGTGTTCGAGCCCTTCTTCACGACCAAGGCGGCGGGCCGCGGCACCGGCCTGGGCCTCAGCATGGTGTTCGGCTTCGCGCGCCAGTCCGGCGGCACGGTCACCGTCTACAGCGAGCCGGGCGCCGGCACGACCTTCCGCCTCTATTTGCCGCGCCACCGCGGCGCCGAGGAGGCGCCTGCCCCCCGTCCGGCCGCCGAGGAGCTGCCGCGCGGCACCGCGACGATCCTGGTCGTCGAGGACGAGCCACTGGTGCGCGAGTTCGTGGCCGACCAGCTGCGCCGGCTCGGCTACGTCATCGTCGAGGCCGAGAACGCGGCCGCGGCGCTGGCCGCGCTCGACCGGGTGGGCCAGGTCGACTTGATGCTGACCGACGTCATCATGCCGGGCCTCAACGGCCCGCAGCTCGCGGCCGAGGCGCGCCGCCGCCGGCCCGGCCTGCGCGTGCTCTACACCACGGGCTACGCCGAGCAGGCGACGCTTCATGTCGCGGCGATGGACGGCGACGCGCCCATCCTGTCCAAGCCCTACCGCCGCGAGCTGCTGGCCCAGACCGTCCACCGCGCCCTCGACGATCCCCCCGCCTGACGCCGGCGCGGCGGTTGCGCGGGGCGGCCCGGCGCGTCAGCATCGCCGCGGGCAACAAACGACGGAGGCGACGATGGCGGGCGACGTCAACATGCGCATGAAGCGCTGGCACGAGCAGCGCTGGCTGCTCGACACGGTCATCAGGACCGTCGGCGTCGAATGGGACCAGCCGCGGCTGGCCTACATGGCCGCGCCGGCGGGCGGCGAGGCCGCGATCGACTTCCGCCTGGTCGGCGAGCGCATCCGCAAGGCCGCCGACATCGACCGCGAGTTCGCGCGCGCCGCCGTGCGCCGCGAGCAGCGGGCCGAAGCCTACGAGAAGGAGGGCCGCACGGTCGCCGCACGCGAAAGCTGGCTGATTGCGTCGCTGCTGTGGGCGTCGGCGCGCTGGCCGATCTTCGAGGTGACCGACAAGCTCCTGCACTACGAGGAGCGGATGAACGCCTGCTACCTCGCCTTCGCGCGCCATGCGCCGCACCCGGTCGAGCGGGTCGACATCCCGTTCGCCGGCAAGGCGCTGCCCGGCTACCTCCATCTGCCGCACAAGCCGGCGGCGGGGGAACGCTTCCCGTGCGTGGTCAGCATCCCCGGCATGGACAGCTCCAAGGAGAACGGAGTCGCGATGTACGGCGACCCGCTCCTGCAGCGCGGCATCGCGGTGCTGGCGGTGGACGGGCCGGGGCAGGGCGAGTGCTGCTCAATCCCGATCCACGTCACCGCGAACAACCACGGCGATGCATGGATCGCGACCGTGGACTGGCTGGCCGGCCGGCCGGAGATCGACAGCGGCCGGATCGCCTTCAAGGGCACCAGCTTCGGCTCGTTCTTCGGCACCCAGGCGGCGGCCGCATTGGGCGAGCGGATCCGGGGCTGCGCGGTCTCGGCGGTGTGCCAGGAACCCGGCGCCAACACGATCTTCAACATGGCCTCGCCGTCGTTCAAGCTGCGCTTCATGTTCATGGCGGACTACGAGGACGAGGCCGAATTCGACCGCTTCGCCGCCACGCTGGACCTCCGCCCGGCCGCGCGCGACATCCGCTGCCCCTATCTCGTGGTCGCCGGCGAGGACGACCAGCTGTCGCCGATCGAGCACACCTATGCCCTGTTCGACATGCTGGCCTGCCCGAAATCGTTAGTCGTCTACGAAGGCGCCAACCATTCGATCAGCGAGGGCATGGCTGCCCGGCTGGGGGAGAGCCGCAACACCCTGATTGCCGACTGGCTGAAGGACCGGCTGGACGGCAAGCCGATGCGCCAGGAGCGGGTGTTCGTCGATTCCACCGGCCGGGCGAGCGCGAAACCGGTTTGAACCGGGGCGCGGCCTTGCCCCTGCCGCCGATTTGGGGCACACACAGACGACAGGGGATCCAGCGAAGACAAACGAGGGCGCAATGGCGGACGGCAGCTACGACTACATCATCATCGGCGCGGGCTCGGCCGGCGGCACGCTCGCCAACCGGCTGACCGAGGATTCCGGCACGCGCGTCCTGGTGGTCGAGGCCGGCGGCTGGGACAAGGACATGCTGATCCACGTCCCGCTCGGCTGGGGCAAGATCCTGACCAACCGCCTGCACGACTGGGGCTACGACATCGAGCCCGACGCCGGCCTCAACAACCGATCGATCGAGTGCATGCGCGGCAAGGTGTTCGGCGGTTCGTCGTCGATCAACGCGATGGCCTATGTCCGCGGCCACCGCGGCGACTACGACCGCTGGCGCCAGAAGGGCGCGACCGGCTGGTCCTACGCCGACGCGCTGCCCTATTTCAAGAAATCGGAATCCTGGGAAGGCGGCGAGGACACCTATCGCGGCGCCACCGGCCCGCTGGTCGCAACCCGGTCGCGCTACAACGAGATCGATCCGGTGGTCGACGCCTGCATCGAATCCGGCAAGGCGGCCGGCTTCCCCTATACGCCCGACTACAACGGCGCGCAGCAAGAAGGCTTCGCCCACATCCAGCAGACGATCAAGAACGGCCGGCGCTGCTCGGTCGGCGTCGCCTACCTGCGCCCGGCGCTGTCGCGGCCGAACCTGACCTTGCGCCTGAACACGCTGGTCAAGCGGGTGGTGATCGAGAACGGCCGCGCCACGGGCATCGAGATCCTCGACGGCGGCGCCGCCTCGATCATCCGCGCCGAGCGCGAGGTCCTGGTATGCGGCGGCGCCATCAACTCGCCGCAGATCCTGATGCTGTCGGGCATCGGCGAGGCGGAGCACCTGCGCCGCCACGGCCTGGAGGCGATCGTCAACCTGCCCGGCGTCGGCAAGAACCTGCAGGACCACCTGTCGGGGATCGTGGAGTTCGCCCGCCCCGACGCCGGCCCGTTCGTCGGCCGCACCCGGTTCGACCGGCTGGCGATCGCCATGCTGCAGGCCTACTGGCTGGGCAGCGGCCCGGCCTGCGACCTGCCGTCCGGCTTCATGGCCTTCCTCAAGAGCCGGCCGGAGGTCGAGCTGCCTGACGTGCAGCTCCTGGTGCGCACCGCCGCGGCCGACGCCGGCCCGTGGTTCCCCGGCATCAAGTCGCCGTGGAAGGACATGTTCGCCGCGCGGCCCGTGCTGCTGCGCCCGGAAAGCCGCGGCCGCGTCGAGCTGCGCTCCGCCGACCCGCGCGACAAGGTGAAGATCTTCCAGAACTTCCTGCAGACGGAGACCGACCGCATCACCTTGCGCGAAGGCGTGCGCATGATCCGCCGCGTCGCCGCCGAGGCGCCGCTGTCGAAGCTCCTGGGCGAGGAGAAGACGCCCGGCAGGCACGTCCAGACGGACGCCGAGATCGATGCCCACATCCGCGCCACCTCGGCGACCGCCCATCACCCCTGCGGCACCTGCAGGATCGGCAGCGACGACATGGCCGTGGTGGATCCCGAGCTGAAGGTGCGCGGCGTCGAAGGCCTGCGGGTGATCGACGCCTCGGTGTTCCCCGACCTGGTCGGCGGCAACATCAACGCGCCGGTCATCATGATCGCCGAGCGCGCGTCCGACATCCTGCGCGGCAGGCCGGTCCTGGCGCCGGCGGCGGTCTAGCCTAGGCGGCGCGGCGCGTGTCCGCCAGGACGCGCGCCGGCGGGATGACCAGCGTGGCGCAGGTGCCGCGGCCGGGGGCGGTGTCGATCTCGACCCGCCCGCCGTGCCGGCGCGCGATGGCGACCGCGAGCGGCAGCCCGAGTCCGACCCCTTCGTGGGTGCGGCTCAGCCGCTCGTCGGCCTGACGGAACGGCTCCATGATCCGCGGCACGACGTCGGGGTCGATGCCGATGCCGTCGTCGTCGACCTCGATGCGCAGCCCCCCCTCGTCGTCGGCCGCCGCCCGCACCCGGACATGGCCGCCATCGCGGTTGAACTTCACGGCATTAGAAATCAGGTTCGACAGCGCCTGACGCAGCCGCGCCTGGTCGCCCGCGACGCCGGGCAGGTCGTCGGGCAGCGTGCATTCGACCGACACCCCCGCGGCCGCGGCGCGGCCGGCAAACTGCTCGACCACCTGCGCGATGAGGTCCGACAGCGGGAACTCGTCTTCGCGCAGGGTCATCTCGCCGGCCTCGAAGCGCGCCATGTCGAGAATGTCGTTAATGATGTCGAGCAGCTGCCCGCCGCTGCTGTGGATGTGGCGGGCATATTCGGTGTATTCGGGCTTCGCCGAAGCGCCCAGGATCTCGTCCTTGATCACTTCGGAGAATCCGATGATGGCGTTGAGCGGGGTGCGCAGCTCGTGGCTCATCGCTGCCAGGAATGCGGCCTTGGCCCGGTTGGCGGACTCGGCCTGGTCCTTCGCCTCGCGAAGCTCGCTGTCGATGCGGCTCGCGCGCAGCATGAATCGCATGCGGTGACGGAACAGCGGCCAGTTGACCGGCTTGGTCAGGAAGTCGGTCGCGCCCGCTTCGAACCCGCGCTCGATGGCGTCCCAGTCGTCGAGGCCGGTGGTGATCAGCACCGGCAGGTTGCCGATCTCGGCATCGGCGCGGATGCGCCGGCAGACCTCGAAGCCGTCGATGCCGGGCATCATGACGTCGAGCAGGATGAGCGCCGGCCGCAACGTCCGCGCCTGCGCAAAGCCGGTCGGACCGTCCTCCGCCTCGGCGACCGTGAAGCCGGCACTTTCCAGGAACTCGCGCGCCACGAGGCGCTGCATTTCGTCGTCATCGACCACGAGGATGAGGTCCGGCGACGCGCTGCCGTCTGTCTCGGTCATGAGGCGGCCTTCTGCTCTGTTTCGGCGGCAAGCGCCGCCGCGATCGCGGGCATCACCCGCTTCAGCTCACGTTCGATCTGGTCCAGCAGGGCGGCTGCCCCGTCGAGCTGCCCGTCGCGCCCGACCGTCTCGAGCTCGCGGAACAAGGCGGAGAGCTTCCTGGCGCCGATGTTCGCGCTGCTCGACTTGAGGGCATGGGCGCGCATCCGGATGGTGTCCGCATCCCCGTCGGCGACCGCCTGGCGCAGGACGGCGACTTCGGCCGGGGCCTTGGCGCCGAACAGGTTCAGGACCTTCGACACCAGGCTCGGCCCGGCCTTGCGCGGCACCACGCGCAGCGACTCCAGCGCCTGCGGGTCGAGCGGCGCCTCGAGCGCCGGGTCGTCGCCGGTTGCGGCCGGCGGCGCGTCCGTGTCGGCGATGGCCATCGGCTCGGAGATCCAGCGCTGCAGCGTGGCAGCGAGCTGCGCATAGGTGTAGGGCTTGCTCAGGTAGTCGTTCATGCCCGCGGCCATGCAGCGTTCGCGATCCTCTTCGAAGGCGTGGGCCGTCACGGCGACGATCGGCACCGCCCGCGCGCCGGCACGTTCTTCGGCCTCGCGGATCAGGCGTGTCGCCTGCATGCCGTCCATCACCGGCATTTGGCCGTCCATCATGACCAGGGCATAGCGGCCGGGCGCGAACAGCCGCACCGCGTCGGCGCCGGTCCCGGCGATGTCGGTCTCGAACCCGAGATCGCGCAGGAAGCCGGTGGCGACCTCCTGGTTGACGGGATTGTCCTCGGCGACCAGCACCCGACCCATGTTGCGACGCGCCGCCGCGGCCGGCGCGTCGGCGCCGGCGGCGGGGGCGTCCTGCGCGAACAGGCTCTGCAGCGCGTGCAGGAGGTCGGTGCGCCGCACCGGCTTGGTCAGCGTCGCATCGAAGCCTAGCTCCGTGGCGTTGGTCGCTTCGTCGAAATGGTTGATCGAAGTGAGCAGCAGCAGCGCCGTGCCGGCGATATGCCGGTCCGCGCGGATGGCGCGCGCGAGCTCCAGGCCGTCCATCTCCGGCATCATCCGGTCGAGGATCGCCACGCGGTATGGTTCACCGCGCGTCGCATCGCCGCGCAGCTGCGACAGCGCGCTCTTGCCGTCCGGTACCGCAACCGCGTCCATGCCCCAGGCGGCGAGGTGGTTGATCAGGATCTCGCGGTTCGTCGCGTTGTCGTCGACGATCAGCGCGTGGACGCCCTCCAGCAACCGCGTGTCGCTGCCCTCCGCCGCATCGCCCGGCGCGGGTTCCAACGGCAGGGTGAAGCGGAAGCTCGTGCCGACGCCTTCCCGGCTGGTCACGTCGATCGCCCCACCGAGCGCGGTGACGATATGGTGAACGATGGACAGCCCGAGCCCGGTGCCGCCGAACCGCCGGGTGATCGAGGCGTCGGCCTGCTCGAACGGGCGGAACAGGCGGGCGATGGCTTCCGACGAGATGCCGATGCCGGTGTCGCGGACGATGAAGGTCACCGGCACCGCCGGACCGTCGCCGGGACCGGCTGTTACGAAGATGGATACTTCGCCGGCGGTCGTGAACTTGATCGCATTGCCGATCAGGTTCATCAGCACCTGGCGCAGCCGCGCCGGATCGCCCCAGGTGCGCCCCGGCACATGCGCGTCGATGCTGCAATTGAGCTCGAGCCCCTTGCTGCCGGCGGATTCGGCGAGGAGCTCGACCACGTCCTCGACAGTCGCGCGCACGTCGAAGCCGACCCGGTCGAGCTGCAGCCGGCCGGCTTCGATGCGCGAGTAGTCGAGTATGTCGTTGATGACGCCAAGCAGCGTGAGCGCCGACTGGCGGATCGATCCCAGCAGCCGCTTCTGGCGCGGTTCCGCCATCTGCCTGTCCAGGATCTCCGTCATCCCGATGACGCCGTTCATCGGCGTGCGGATTTCGTGGCTCATGTTGGCGAGGAACTGCGACTTGGCCCGGTTGGCGCTCTCGGCCTGCTCCTTGGCGAGCCGGAGCGCCTGTTCGGATTCCTTGAGGTTCGTGATGTCGGTCATCGTGACGACGAGGCTGCCGTCGGCGGTGCGGCGCCCGCTGCGCCGGTACCAAGCACCGTTCTGGTAGGCGACATCCTGCGTGCCCTCCGACCGGGTCCGGAAGTAGCCGGGAGGGAGGCTGCCGACCACCGCTTCTTCCACCGAAAGCAGGTGCAGCGGCTCGACCAGCGCGATGACCTCTTCCCGACTGATCCCGGGGACGACCTTGTGCCAGTTATCGCCGACGAGATTGCGATAATGCGTGTTGCAGATCACGAGCCGGTCGTCGGGACCGAACAGCGCGAAGGCCTCGCTGACCGACTCGATCGCGGTCTGAAGCGCATGACGCGCAGCCTCGACGGCGTCGTTGGCGGCGATGAGCTGGGTCTCCCGACGCTTCAGCTCGCTGACGTCGGTGCGGGTGCCGACGATGCCGCCATCGGACGAGCGCCGCTCGTTGATCAGGATCCACCGGCCGTCGCGAAGCTGCTGGATATGCTGCTTGCCGGGGTGGCGGTGGAGAGCGAGGCGGTTCGCCACGAACTCCTCGAGGTCGACCGCGGCGGGATACTGCCCGGCGGCGTAGCTCTTGCGCAGGATTTCCTCGAACGTCGCGCCCGGCTGCACGAACGGCGCCGTCTCGGGATAGATTTCGCGATAGATCTGGTTGCTCAGCACGAAGCGGTCTTCGGCGTCGAAGTAGACGAAGCCGACGTCCAGCGCGTCGATCGCATCGAGCAGGCGCCGTCGCGAACGCTCGGCCTCGGCCTGCGTATCGAGCAGCATCTGCTCGCGTCGCTTCTGCTCGGTGATATCGGCGCGGATGCCGACCCGGCCGCCGTCGGCGGTCTCGCGCTCGGTCACCCGAAGCCAGGTGCCGTCGCCTAGCTGCTGCTCCTGATCGTTGAACGGCTGCCGGTACCGCTCCATGCGCTTGCGCACGAACGTCTCGACGTCGTCGCCGCCGAGGTCGTACTGGCCGCGCTCGGCGCCGATCCGGATCAGGTCCTCGAACCGTGCGCCGGGCACGAACAGGTCGGCGCTGTCGGCGTAGATCTCGGCATAGCGCCGGTTGTGGATGACGAGCCGGTCCTCGGAGTCGTAGAAGACGAAGCCCTCAGCGATGTTCTCCACGGCGTCGCGCAGGCGCTGCTCGGCGCGCGCGGCCTGATCGTGCGCCTCGCGAAGGCGCTCCTCCGCCTCGACCCGGAACTCGATCTCGCCGAGCAGGTGTTCGTTGCTGGATTCGAGCGCCGCGGTCCGTTCGGCCACCAGCGTCTCAAGCATCTCGCGCTGGTCGGCTTCGAATTGGGCACGCTGGCGCAGGCCGCGTGCACCGAACGCCGCGACCGCGAACACGCCGATCCCGATCGCGCCCGAGATGGCGCCGGTCGCCAGGGCCACGTGCAGCCGGCTCTGCCAGCTCCGCGTGGCCTGCAAGGTGGCGATCGGCCGGGCGCCGTCGTAGACGGTCGCCTCGAAGGTGAACGACGGCGCCGCCTGCGGCGGCCCGATTTCCGCCACGACCTCGCCGTGGATGGTGACGACGCCGATGCGCGCCGGCTCGCCGAACTCTTCGCTGGTGTCGAGCAGGTCGCGGATGCGGGTGCCTTCGTAGGGCAGAATCTCCGACTTGCCGAAGGCGAAGCGCGACAGCGCGCGCGCTTGCCGGTTGACCTCGTCCTGCAGCCGCGCCCTGTCATCGTTGTAGTTGGGGACGAAATAGGCCAGCGGCGGCGCGAGAGCCACCAGGAGGCTGGCGACCAGCCCCAGGGCCAGCAGCAGCCAGGCCATGCGGTTGCCGGCGTGCGCCATCGCCGCTCCGCGTCAGTCGCCGGCGGCCGGCAGCACGCCCAGGCGCAGCAGCAGCGCCTGCGACTGCGCGGTCGCCAAGTGGTCGAGGAAGGCATGCACCGCCGGTTCGGCGTCCGTCCGCGACGCGATATGGATGGCCTTGCCGAACCGGTAGCGGCCGTCCGCCAGCGCGGCCGGCGTCGGCTCGATCCCGTCGAGGCGGATGACTGTGAGGTCGCGCCGTTCCGCCACGATCGTCGTGAGCGCCGACACGGTGAAGGAGCCGCGCACTTCCTCGGCGAGGTCGAGGTTCTCCTGGACCGTGAGCGCGACCGGCAGCTTGCGGACGCGGATGGCGCGTTCGAGGGCCTCGCGCATCGGCGGGGCGAACCGGGCCAGGACCCTGTAGTCGCCTTCCATCGGCGGCCTGAGGATCGGTCGCAGCGGCGTGCCGTCGGGCCACGCCGTCCAGTCGAGCCCGAGGATGCCGATCACCTCTCCTTCGGTCAGCGACAGGCCGGGCTGCCGCCAGGACGTGACGAAGACGACGGGGGTGCGCCCGACCGGGATCGAGCGCAGCGCCATGTCCGCCGTCGGCTCGATCGGATAGGTCGTGACGGCGACGTCGATCCCGCGACGGCGCATGGCGAGGATGGCGCCGGCGTTGCCGAGGTCCGGCAGGACCCGGAACGAGAAGTCGCGCTCGGTCCGGCGATAGTCGTGGACGATCGCCGTGACCAGGGCGGCATAGCTGCCGGCGGCGCCGATCCGGACCTCGGCCGCCGCCGTCCCGATCGACAGGACCAGCGCGGCAATGGCGAGGACGGGGCGGATCGAACGGCGGAGTGCGCCTGGCACGGTTGCATTCCTCTGGCGCGCCGCGCACCGGCGCATCCCGCCGGCGTCCCCACAGGACGCATGCGACGGGCGAGGAAAAGCTTAGTCAACCGCAGGTTTAGCTTCCGTTAACCCGCGGGGAGGCGGGCGGCGCGGGCCGTGCGTCCCGCGCCGCCCGGTCGGCTACTTCGATTCCATGTTCTTCTGGACGAAGTCCCAGTTGACCAGCTTCTCCAGGAACGCCTGGAGGAAGTCCGGCCGCCGGTTCTGGTAGTCGAGGTAGTAGGCGTGCTCCCACACGTCGCAGGTCAGCAGCGCCTTCTTGCCATGCGCCATCGGCAGGTCGGCGTTCGGCGTCTTCATGATGGCGAGCTTGTCGCCGTCCTGGATCAGCCACGCCCAGCCTGAGCCGAACTGCGTGACGCCGGCCTGCTTGAACTCCTCGCAGAACTTGTCGAACGAGCCGAACGAGGCGTCGATCTTCTGCGCCACCGCGCCCGACGGCTTGCCGCCGCCGTTCGGCTTCATGCCGTTCCAGAAGAAGGTGTGGTTCCACACCTGCGCCGCGTTGTTGAACAGGCCGGCCTTCGAGGCATCCCCGGTGGCCGACTTGATGATCTCCTCCAGCGGCGCGCTGGCGAGCGGGCCGTCCTTGATCAGGTTGTTGGTGTTGGTGACGTAGGCGGCGTGGTGCTTGCCGTGGTGGAACTCGAGCGTGCGGGCGGAAATCACTGGCTCGAGGGCGTTCTGGGCGTAGGGCAGTGCGGGCAGTTCGATCATGTGCTGGCTCCCTCTGGCTTTCGACGTGACGGCGCGGCGCACGTTGCGCGCGCCGGTTTGAAACGGTGACGGGCGGGGGGCGGTTTCCGCACCAGGCGGCGCCGACCGCACGGGCAACTTCAAATGGCCTCGGGCCGCGCCGACCCAGGCCGACCGCGGCGGTCGCGGCGTCGCCTGGAGACCGCCGGACAGGCGATCGGCACGGCAGCCCGCGACCGCATGTCGCAACCGTCGGGCGGTGCGCACCTTACACCGATCGCGCCGGATCGCAAGGGCCCCAAGCCGCGCCCGGCCGGCCTTAACCGGGCGCTTACCACGATCGGCAATCATCGGCATCTCAACGGTTTGGGGATGACGGTGGCGGGCGATTCCGGGCCGGCGATGTCGCGGGCGGGTGCGTTGCTACTGGGTGTCGTAGCAGCGGCGCTGGTCTGCGTCGCGTGGGCGACGCGCGACTTCTTCATGGACGACGCGTTCATCGGGTTCCAGTTCCTGCGCAACATGACGGCCGGGCACGGCTTCGTCTTCTTTCCGGGCGCCGCACCGGTGGAGGGGGTGACCAATGTCGGCTGGCTGCTGCTGCTCGCGCCGTTGACCATGGTCGCGACGCCGGAGGTCGCCGCCAAGGCGGCGGGCGGCGCCTTCCTGGTGCTGGCGCTGGCCCAGACCTTGCGGCTGTCGCGGCGCGCCGCCGCCGCGTGCGACGACCTGCCGTTCGTCGCGACGCTCCTCGTGGTGCCGGTCCTGGCGGTCGCGCTGCGCTTCGACTTCTTCTATTTCGCGCTCGCCGGCATGGAGACCGCGCTGCTGGCCGCGCTCCTGCTGGCGATGGCGGGCATCGCATGGTCGCGGCCTGCCTCGGTGGCGGCCGCGGCCCTGGGCGGCATCGCGTTCCTGGTGCGGCCGGAGGCGGCCGGTGTCTACGTCCTCTATTTCGTCCTCCTGGTCGCCGCCGACCGCGGGCGGGCGCGGTCGATGGTGCCGCCGGCGGCGGCATTCCTCGCCATCGTCGCGGCGGTGACGGCCGGGCGCATCCTCTATTTCGGCGACGTGCTGCCCAACACCTTCTACTCCAAGCCCGGCACCGTGGTGGGGCAGGTCAACAACCTGTTCGAGTTCCTGGTCGGGCTGAACGACAACCTGCCGTTCCCGGTGTCCGGCGTGCTGGCGCTGCCGCCGCTGGCGATGGGCTACGTCCGGCTCGACCGCTGCCGCCCGTCCGCCGCCGCCATGCTGGGGGCGATCGCGCTGACCGGCCTGATGTTCGGCCTCTATTCCAAGCAGGACTGGACCGGCTACGGCCGCTACTTCGCCCCCTATTTGCCGGCGGCGGCGATCCTGCTCTGGCTGGGGGTGCTGGCGATCGCGGCGCCGTTCGCCGCCCACGCCGGGGCCCGCACCGCGCGCCGGTTCGCCGCCTTCGCCGTCGCGCTCGTCACCTTCATCGGCGCGGTCGGCCTGGTGCGGTCGTTCCTGATGATCGAGCGCTACCCCGGCTACGTGATCGCCAGCCGCAGCCTGGTCGAGCCGGCGCGCTGGATGCACGACAACCTGCCGCCGGACGCGACGATCGCCAGCCGGCGGATCGGGGTGCTGGCCTACCATTCCCACCGCCGGGTGTTCGACTACGCCTACGGCCTGACCGAGCGCGACGTGGCGCACCTGATCTCGGCCCGCGGCGCCGCCTTCACCGACCCGACGGATGCAGGGTTGGCCGCCCTGTGGCGCCGCGCCGCACCGCGCTACGTGCTGGAGGACGAACCGGTGCTGGAGGAGATCGCGCGCGAGGCCAACGGCAGCGCCGCCCGGTTCGTCCTGCACGGACTCGAATACCGGGTCGTCAAGCGCTTCCCGATCGGCCGCCATGCCGTCTGGGCGCTGGCGGCGCGGACCGGCGCGGATTCGCTGGCTGTGGCTCCACGGTAACAGCGTGCATGTCGGCAGATTTTACAGTTAAGAATTAGGGTTAGCGGTACGACGCCGTAAGTGATTGAAATATCTCATATTAACCAACGCGGCATGACAATTGCTTCCCGGGAAGGCATGACGTTTAGCAACCGATGCGCGTATTCCGGGCGCATCGCGAGCGAAAGGGGGCACGTAATGAAGGTACAAACCGCACTGCTGCTCGGCAGCCTGGCGGTCGGAACGCTCGGCGCGTTCGCGACGCAGACCCAGGCGGCGCCGTTCGAAATCACCACCAGCGGCATCTGGACGGCGACGATGCCGCCTGTGGTCGGCACGCCCGACACGCTGGAAGGTATCGGCACCAATGAAATCCGCTGGGGCAACCCGGCGGAAGGCCAGAAGTCCGGCTATCGCTTCCTCGGCCTCGGGCCGACCGGGGCGCATCCGGCGGCGCAGTTCGCCGACCTCGATGCGCTGCTGGCGGCGGAGTTCGACGTGGGCGACTTCACCCACATCAACTTCCCGATCACCGGCGGATCGATCACCCAGGCGTCGCTGCAGATGACGATGACCATCACCGATATCGCTGGTGGCGCGCCGCAGGTGCTGAACTTCAGCTTCAACTTCACCCACAACGAGACCGACAACTTCCCCGGCTCGCTCGGCGATGCGTGCCCGACGACCGGGGTGCCGCAGCCCGCGGTCGGCTGCCCCGACATCGTCGGCCTGCAGACCGTGTTCTCGCAGGAGATCGTGAACATCGGCGGGCAGCAGCTGGTGCTCGAGATCCTGGGCTTCGTGCCCGGCCATGCCGGGAGCCCGATCAGCCAGTTCCTGACCAGCGAGAATACCGAGAACCTGGCCTCGCTGGTCGTGCGCTTCTCGGCGCCGATCCCGGAGCCGGCGACCCTCGGCATCCTCGGCCTGGGCCTTGCGGCGCTGGGTTGGCAGCAGCGCCGCCGGCGCCGCAGCTAGAACGACCCCATACCGGACGTCACGATCGGCCCCTTTCGGGGCCGATCGCTTTTTTGGGGCGGCGCTATTCCCGCGCCTTGGGCAGCTTGAGCTCGCCGAGCGCCGGCAGGCCGTATTTGTCCCACTCGGCGGCGACCTTGCGCAGCTGGCCGAGCGGCGGCAGCGACACCTCCGGATAGCCCCATTTCTTGGTCGCGTCGATCAGCGCCTTGCCGCCGCGGATGTCCTCGACCGCGATGTCGGGCAGCAGCGAGGCGGGGTCGAGCTCGACGGCGGCGGTGTCGGTCATGATGCGCATGTCCTTGTCCGGCCGCACCCGCCACGCCATCACCCAGTCGCGCATGAACGGGTCGCGGATGTCGACGTCGTCGTCGGTGATGACGATCCACTTGAAGTAGCTCATCCCCATGTAGCCCCACACGCCGAGCCCGATCTGGTCGATCTGCCCGGCGTAGATCTTCTTCACGCTGACCCACAGGGTCGCCGTGCAGCCGCCGGCCTCCAGCGCGTGCACGTCGGCGATGCCGGGGATGTTGAGCGCCTTGGTCAGGTGCGCCAGCAGGTTGGATTCGAGCAGCGCCACCTTCAGCATGCTGCTCTCCGATGGCGGGAACTGGCTGATGACGCCCAGCATCACCGGGTCCTTGCGGTGGGTGATGCACTTCACCTTGAACACCGGCCCGTCGCGGCCGCCGGCCATGTAGCCGGTGAACTCGCCGAACGGCCCCTCGGGCTCCAGGTGGTCGGTCAGGATCTCGCCTTCGATGACGATCTCGGCCGACGCCGGCACCTCGATGTCGCAGGTCTCGCACTTGACCAGCTCCACCGCCTCGCCGCGGATGCCGCCGGCGATGGCGAACTCGTCCTCGCCGTAGCGCGACGGGGCGACGACGTACTGCACCGGGTCGGCGCCGACGAACAGCGCCGCCGGCATCGGCTTGCCCAGCATCTTCCACTTGGCGTGGTGGATGGCGCCGCCGCGGTCGGGCGCGCCGAACAGGATGCCGGTGGTGTCGCCGTCCTTGATCTGGCAGCGCCGGATGCCGACGTTGCGCCGGCCGGTGTCGGGGTCCTTGGTCACCCACAGCGGCGTCAAATACGGCCCGGCGTCCTTGCCCGGCGTCCAGATCGGGATCGGCAGCCGGGTCAGGTCGACCTTGTCCGGCCCGATGATGACCTCCTTGCACGGCCCGGTCGCCACGATCTTCGGCTGGATCGGGTTGGCGATCCCGGCCATCACCTTGTCGTGGATCGACTCCGGCGTCGCCTCGCTGCCGATCGCGGTGGCGACCATCTTCTTCGACGACGCGATCACGCCGGCGACCACGCGCCCGCCGGGGAAGCCCTTGATGTTGCGGAAGCCGATGCCGTAGCGCGCCTCCTCCGGCATGGCGCGGAAGATCATCCGCACGATCGCGCCGATCTCCCAGTCCTTATCCACCTCCTGGTCGACCCAGCGCATCATCCCCTGCTGCTCGAGCACCTGGAGATAGGGACGCAGGCTGTCGTAGGCCATGTGGGACTCCCGGCAAGTCTGGCGGCGGCGGCCGCGGAAGGCCGGATAAAAGCCGAATTCGACCTCCAATCCAACTTCCAAGTGCCATCTTCCGATTGAGCGTCCGCTCCGCGTCCGCGCATACTGGTGCTGCAGAACAAGCGGGGGATGCGATGGCCGAGCGGATCGTCTACGTCAACGGCGCCTTCGTTGCGGAGAGCGAGGCGAAGATCTCCGTCTTCGACCGCGGCTTCACCTCGGGCGAAGGCGTCTACGAGGTCACCCGCACGTTCGGTCACGAGCCGTTCCGGCTGCGCGAGCATCTCGACCGCCTGTACCGCAGCCTGCGCTACACCCGTCTCGACTGCGGCATCGCGCAGCCGGAGATGGAGAAGCTGAGCCGCGAGATGTTCGCCAAGAACGCGGGCCTGCTCGGCAAGAACGACGACCAGTCGCTGTGGCACGTCATCAGCCGCGGCATCGTGCAGCCGCACATCCCCGGCGCCGGGCGGACGACGGTGGTGATGTTCTGCGTGCCGGTGGACTTCAAGCCGTTCGCGCGCGACTACGTCGAGGGCATACCGATGGTGGTGCCGGCGACGCGGCGCATCCCCGTGCAGAGCCTCGACCCGAAGGCGAAGGTGACCAACAAGATGAACCACCTGATCGCCCTGCACGAGGCGAAGCAGGTTGACCCCAAGGCGGTGCCGCTGATGCTCGACCTCGACGGCAACATCGGCGAGACGCACATCTCAAACTTCTGCTTCATCCACGGCAAGCGCATCTACACCCCGGCCGAGCGCAACGTGCTGGGCGGCATCACCAGGATGACGATCATCGAGCTCGCCGACATGCTGGGTCTGGAGGTCGTGCAGGGCAACTTCACGCCCTACGACGTCTACAACGCCGACGAGGCGTTCATCTGCTCGACCACCTTCTCGATCCTGCCGGCGAAGAGCCTGGACGGCGTGCAGATCGGCCACGGCGCGCCCGGGCCGTGGACCGTCCGCCTGATCGAGGCGTGGAGCGAGCTTGCCCGGGTCGATATCGTCCGACAGGCCTTCTCCCACCTGCCGCACGAGGAGGAGGTTGCCCTTCTCGACCGTTGGAACCACTTGAAGCGGCGGAACTGACCGCTCGCGGTTCCGCCGTCATCCACGGGCTTTGGGGGCCCCATGAAATGCGTTCCGACGTTTCGGCCGGGCGGCCGGGCGGCCATGGCCGCTTTCGGCGCCATCGCGCTGCTGTCGCTGGCAGGCTGCGACGAAGGCCAGTCGTCGCCGGCCGCCGCCGCGCCGCCGCCGCCGCCGGTCACGGTGGCGAAGCCGGTGGTGAAGGAGATCGTCGAGCAGGACGAGTTCGTCGGGCGCTTCGACGCCACCGCGACGGTGGAGGTGCGCGCGCGGGTCGGCGGCTACCTGAGCTCGGTCGGGTTCCGCGACGGCACGATGGTGAAGGAGGGTGACCTCCTGTTCGTCATCGACCAGCGGCCGTACAGCGCGGCGCTGGCGCGCGCCGAGGCGTCGGTGGGCTCCGCCCGCGCGCGGGTGGACTTCACCCGCCAGGACCTCGCCCGCGCGGAGTCGCTGGTGCGCTCCGGCAGCTCCACCGTGCGCTCGCTCGACGAGCGCCGCGAGCAGTCGGTGTCGGCGCAGGCCGACCTCAACGGCGCGCAGGCCGCGGTGCGCCAGGCCCGCCTCGACCTCGAGTTCACCGAGATCCGCGCGCCGATCTCCGGTCGCATCAGCCGCAAGCTGGTGACCGAGGGCAACCTCGTCACCGCCAACGAGACGCTGCTGACCACCATCGTCGCGCTCGACCCGATCTATTTCTACTTCGACGTCGACGAACGCTCCTACCTCGCCTATTCGCGCATGAGCCGCGCCGGCTCGCGCCCGTCCAGCCGCGAAACCGACCACGAGGTGCTGGTCGCCGTCGCCGACGAGCCGCGGCCGACCCGCAAGGGCCGGATGGACTTCGTCGACAACCGCCTCGACCCCGACAGCGGCACGATGCGCGGCCGCGCCGTGCTGCCCAACCCAGACCTGTTCCTGACGCCGGGCATGTTCGGGCGGATCGCGATCCCCGGCAGCGGCCGCTACCGCGCGGTATTGGTGCCCGACGAGGCGATCGGCGCCGACCTCGACCGCCGCTTCGTCTACGTCGTCGCCGACGACGGCGCGGTGTCGCAGCAGGTGATCCGCCCCGGCTCGCGCCAGGACGGCTACCGCATCGTGCGCCAGGGGCTGACCGGCGGGGAGACCATCGTCGTCAACGGCATCCAGCGCGTGCAGATGGGCGGCGGCAAGGTGACGCCGCAGCCGACGACCCTGCCGCCCGAGCACGCCGCCCCGCGATGAGGTTCCCGCACTTCTTCGTCGACCGGCCGATCTTCGCGGCCGTGCTGTCGATCGTCATCGTCATCGTCGGGCTGATCGCCTACACCGCGCTGCCGGTGGCCGAGTACCCGGAGATCGCGCCGCCCACCATCGTGGTGCGCGCGGCCTATCCCGGCGCAGACGCCGAGACCGTGGCGTCCACCGTCGCGACGCCCCTGGAGCAGGAGATCAACGGGGTGGAGGACATGCTCTACATGTCCTCCTACTCGACCGGCGACGGCAGCCTGTCGCTGACCATCACCTTCAAGCCCGGCACCGACCTCGACACCGCGCAGGTGCTGGTGCAGAACCGCGTCTCGATCGCCACCCCGCGGCTGCCGGAGGAGGTGCGCCGGCTCGGCATCACCACGCGCAAGTCATCGCCCGACCTGATGATGGTCGTGCACATGTTGTCGCCGGACGAGACCTACGACCAGCTCTACATCTCGAACTTCGCGCAGATACGGGTGCGCGACGCGTTGCTGCGCTTAGACGGCGTCGGCGACGTGATCCTGTTCGGCGCCCGCGAATATGCGCTGCGCGTCTGGCTCGACCCCGAGAAGCTGTCTTCCTACGGCCTGACCGGCGGCGACGTGGTCCGCGCGCTCCAGGAGCAGAACGTCCAGGTCTCCGGCGGCGTGCTGGGGCAGGAGCCGACGCCGTCGGCGACCGCGTTCCAGCTCACCGTCACCACCCAGGGCCGGCTCGACGACCCGCGGCAGTTCCGCAACGTGATCGTGCGCGCGACCTCGGACGGCCGGCTGATCCGCGTGCAGGACGTGGCGCGGGTGGAGATGGGCGCGCGCGAGTACGTCACCAACAGCTACCTCAACGGCAAGCCGGCAGTGGCGCTGGCGATCTTCCAGCGGCCGGGCACCAACGCGCTGGCGGCGGCCGACGAGATCACCGGCAAGATGCGCGAGCTCAGCCGCAACTTCCCCAAGGGCATCGAGCACCGCATCGTCTACAACCCGACCGAGTTCATCGCCGAGTCGGTCAGCGCGGTCTACCACACGCTGTTCGAGGCGGTGGTGCTGGTCGCGTTCGTGGTGCTGGTGTTCCTGCAGTCGTGGCGCGCCTCGATCATCCCGATCGTCGCCATCCCGGTGTCGCTGATCGGCAGCTTCGCCGTGCTGGCGGCGTTCGGCATGACGTTGAACGTGCTGACCCTGTTCGGGCTGGTGCTCGCCATCGGCATCGTGGTCGACGACGCGATCGTGGTGGTGGAGAACATCGAGCGAAACATCGCCAAGGGCATGAGCCCGCGCGACGCCGCGCACGAGACGATGGACGAGGTCGGCAGCGCGCTGATCGCCATCGCCGTCGTGCTGTCGGCGGTATTCATCCCGACCGCCTTCATCCCCGGCATCACCGGCCAGTTCTACCGCCAGTTCGCGGTCACCATCGCGGTCGCCACCGTGATCTCGGCGTTCAACTCGCTGACCCTGTCGCCGGCGCTCGGCGCGCTGCTGCTGCGCGCGCACACGGAGGGGCACCGGCCGCGCTTCGCGCTGGCGCGCGCCGGCCGCTGGTTCGCCGACCGCTTCAACCGCGGCTTCGACCGCGCCAGCGGCGGCTACGCCCGCAGCGTAAGCGCGATCGTGCGGCGCAAGCTGGTGATGCTCAGCATCTATGGCGGCCTGGTCGCCGCCACCGCCTACGTCGCGGGCGTGGTGCCGACCGGCTTCATCCCGCAGCAGGACCGCGGCTACGCCATCGTGGTGATCCAGCTCCCCGACGGGTCGGCGCTGTCGCGCACCGACGCCGCGGTGCAGCGCGCGTCGGAGATCATGCTGCAGACCCCCGGCGTGCGCGATGCGGTGGCGTTCGCCGGCTTCTCCGGCGCGACGTTCACCAACTCGTCGAGCGCCGGTGTGGTGTTCGCCGGCTTCAAGCCGTTCGCGGAGCGGGAGGCGCAGGGCCTGCACGCCGACAGGATCATCGCCGACCTCTACGGCCGCATGCAGGCGATCCAGGAGGCGTTCATCATCGCCGTGCCGCCGCCCGCGGTCAGCGGCATCGGCAACAACGGCGGCTTCAAGATGCAGGTGCAGAACCGGGTCGGGGACTCGTTCGGCGCTACGCTCGCCGCCGCCCGCGCCGCGATCGGCCCGGCGCGGCAGACGCCCGGCCTGGCCGGCGTCTTCACCACCTTCAGCGGGTCCAGCCCGCAGGTGTTCCTGGAGATCGACCGCGTCAAGGCGCAGATGCTCAACGTGCCGATCGCCAACGTGTTCGAGACGCTTCAGGTCAACCTGGGCTCGGCCTACGTCAACGACTTCAACGCCTTCGGGCGCGTGTTCCAGGTCCGCGCCCAGGCCGACCAGCGCTTCCGCGTCGAGCGCGAGGACATCCAGAAGCTGAAGGTGCGCAGCGCCACCGGTGCGCTGGTGCCGCTCGGCACCCTGGTCAACATCGTCGATGCCGCCGGTCCCGATTTGGTGCAGCGCTACAACATGTACGTGTCGGTGCCGATCCAGGGCAACGCCGCGCCCGGCACCTCGTCCGGCCAGGCGCTGGCGGCGATGGAGCGCATCGCCGCCGACAGCCTGCCGCCCGGCTTCGCCTTCGAGTGGACCGAGCTCGCGCTGCAGCAGACCACGACCGGCAACACGGCAATCTACGTCTTCGCGCTGGCGGTGCTGTTCGTTTTCCTGGCGCTGTCGGCGCAGTACGAGAGCTGGCTGCTGCCGCTCGCCATCATCCTGATCGTGCCGATGAGCATGCTGGCGGCGCTGCTCGGCGTCATGGCGCGCGGGCTCGACAACGGCGTCCTGGTGCAGATCGGCCTCGTCGTGCTGGTCGGCCTCGGCGCCAAGAACGCGATCCTGATCGTCGAGTTCGCGCGCCAGCTCCGGGCCCAGGGCAAGGACGCCGCCGAAGCGGTGGTGGAGGCGTGCCGGCTGCGCCTGCGCCCGATCCTGATGACCGCGTTCGCGTTCATCCTCGGCGTCGTCCCGCTGGTGATCGCGTCGGGGCCGGGCGCGGAGATGCGCCAGTCGCTCGGCACCGCGGTGTTCGCCGGCATGATCGGCGTCACCTTCGTCGGGCTGTTCCTGACGCCGGTGTTCTACGTCGCGCTGGTGTCGCTGACTGCCCGCCGGCGCGAGGCCCTGCCCGCCCCCGAGCCGGACCCGCAGCCGGCGGAGTGACGACGCCTTGCTCCTTTGACCTTTTGCCGTCCTCCGGTCAAGCCGGAGGACGACAACAAAAAAATGCCTCACCGCTGCTGGTCGAGCGTGCAGGTGCTGTCGGCGGTGCTGACGTAGAGGAGGCGGCCGTCGTCGCGGCGGACGTGCCAGACGGTGCCGTCGACGCGGACCGGCCGCACGTCGCGCACCCGCAGGACGGGGCGCTTGCCCTGCATGCAGCGAAGTTCGTAGAACACGCCCTCCCGCGCCTCGCGCGCGGTCAGGAGCTTGGCGTCCGCGGGCGCGAACGGCGCGCACGCGAACAGCGCCACGATCGCGGCGCCTATCAGATGACGCATGACTTCTCCCTCGGCTGGGGCCTTCGGCCCTCGTTGCCTTACGCGTAACGCGAAATGTCGGTGCATTCCTTGGTCATGAACTCGACCAGCGCCGGCCGGCCGCTGCGGGTGACCTCGATCGCCTGCCGGAGCGCCGGGACGATCTCGTCCGGCTGCGCGACGCGGGTGCCCCAGCCGCCGAGCGCGATGGCGACGTCCTTGTAGTTGCCGCCCTGGGTATGGGCGCCGAACTTGTCGATGGCGAACGGCATGGAATCGCGCTCGATCGCCATCACGCCGTTGTTGAGGACGATGGTCAGGATGCCGATGCCGTTGCGGGCCGCGGTCTCGATGTCCATGCCGACCATGCCGATCGCGGCGTCGCCCATGATGTTGATGCATAGCTTGTCCGGCGCGGCGAGCTTCGCGCCCATGATGATGCCGAGGCCATAGCCGAGCTGGGTCGACTTGCCCCAGCCCATGTAGCTGCGCGGCACCGGCGCGGTCCAGAACGGCACGATCTGGTCGCGCGGGCTGCCGGCGTCGTGGGTGATGATGGTGTTGGCCGGGTCGACCGTGTGCAGCAGGTCCCAGATGATCCGGTACGGCGACAGCGGCACCTCGGCGGAGGTGAGGTGCGGCATCCATTCGTCGAGCCAGCGCTTGCGCACCGCCGCCACGTCGCGCGCCGCATCGCCGCCGCGCCGGCCGCCCAGGCGCTCGACCTCGGCGATCAGGGCGTCGAGCACCAGCCCGGCGTCGCCTATCACCGCATGGTCGGCGACGTAGTCTTTGTTGACGTCGGCCGGGTCGTTGGTCGAATGCACCATCACCTTGCCGGGCGGGATGGTGCGGCCGTAGTTGGTGCGGGTGAAGCTGGTGCCGATGCCGAACACCACGTCTGCGGCGCCCAGGAAGTGCGCGATCATCCCGGTGGTCGACACCGCCGAGGCGCCGAGCGACAGCGGGTGGGTCTCCGGGAACGCGCTCTTGCCGGGCAGGGTCGTCATCACCGGCGCGTCGAGCAGGGTGGCGAGCTTCACCAGCGCGCCGGTCGCCTCGGCGTACATCACGCCCTGGCCGGCGTGGATCACCGGCGCCTTGGCCTTCATGAGGATGCGCGCGGCCTCCGCCACGTCGGCCGCGTCGGGGCCGAAGCGGTTGCCCTTGACCGGCGTGTAGTCGATCGGCCGCGACAGCTCGGCCGTCCACATCTCGCGCGGCACCTCCAGCAGCACCGGCCCGCCCTTGCCGGTGCGGAGCTGGTAGAACGCGCGGCGCATCAGCTCGGGGATGCGGTCGGGGTGCGTCACCTCGGCCAGCCACTTGGTGACGTGGCGGTAGTTGTCCACCGCCGAGAAGTTCGGCGACACGGCGCGCTTGCCGGTCTGCTCGCCGCCCGGCAGCAGCAGGATCGGCACGTTGTCGGAGAACGCCTGCGCCGCGCCGGGGAAGGCGTTCTCGGTGCCCGGTCCCTGCTGCATGGTGAACACGCCGATCCGCCGGCCGTTGGTGGTGCGGCTGAAGCCGTCGGCGATCGCCATGCCCATGCGCTCCTGCCGGCACAGCACGGGGCGGATGCCGGCCTTGGCGCACGCCTCGATCAGCGACTGGCGCGGATAGCAGGCGAGGAACTCGGTGCCTTCGCGCTTGAGGATTTCGGCGATCGCCTCGGCGCCGTTCATGGCCTGCCTCCGTTTGGGTGGAGCGGGTGGGTCAGGATAGCGCGGATCGCCCGATCGGCAATCGCGCGATCAGCCGACGCCCATCAGTTCGCCGAGCCGGAGCTCGTATTCGGTGAATGCCGGCAGGCTGCGGGTCGCCTTGTGGTTGCGCGGCCGCGGCAGGTCGATCGCCACGTCGTCGATCAGCCGGCCCGGCCGCGGCGACATCACCAGCACGCGGTCGGACAGGAACACCGCCTCGGCGATCGAATGGGTGACCAGGAATACGGTCTGGCGCTGCGCCTCCCACAGCCGCAGCAGCTCCAAGTTCAGCCGGTCGCGGGTCAGCGCGTCGAGCGCGCCGAACGGCTCGTCCATCAGCAGGATCTGCGGCCCCAGCACCAGCGCCTGGCCGAGCGCGACGCGCTGCTGCATACCGCCGGAAAGCTGGTGCGGGTGGTGCTTCTCGAAGCCGCCGAGGCCGAGGGTCTCGACCATGCCGCGGACCTGCGCCGTGATCCGCTCGGCCGGAACGTTGCGCATCTCCGCCGCCAGCCGCAGGTTCTTCTCCACCGTCAGCCACGGCAGCAGGTTGGCGGTCTGGAACACGATGCCGATCTCCGGCGGCGGCCCGGCGACCGGGCGGCCGGCGACCGTCACCGCCTCGCCCTCGAAGCCGGTCAGGCCGCCGATGATGCGAAGCAGCGTGGACTTGCCGCAGCCCGACGGTCCGATGATGGAGACGAAGGCGTGCTCGCGGATCGCAAAGCTGACCGCATCGAGCGCGCGGACCGGGGTCTTGCCGGGGAAGGTCTTGGAGACGTTGCGGACGACGACCGCGTCGCGGCCGGCGCCGGCCGCCTGGCCGGGCGCCGGGGTTTCGACGACGGACGCCACGCGGCGGCTACTTCGTGCCGACCCAGCCGTGGTGCGAGATGTCGAACACGATCCCGTTGGGGTCGGTGAACTTCATCTCGTAGTAAAGTGTGTCCTTCTGGTCGGGCAGGTCGAGGAAGAACTTGCCGCCGTTGTCCTCGATCTCCTTGCGGCTGTCGTCGAGGTCGTCGACCACGAAGCCGAAATGGTGGACGCCGACGTATTTCATGCCCTCCGGCTTCCCGACGACCTTGTCCATCTTGTACTTCAGGATGGCAAGGTTGACCGTCCCGTCGGTCAGGTAGACGCCCTCGGCGATCGGCGAGTCGGTGTAGCCGGCGCGCTCCATCCCGAACGTCTTCATGTAGAACTCGGCGGTCGCGTGCGGGTCGGGCACGGCGATGGCGAGGTGGCGCAGCTTGGCCATTGAAAAGCTCCCGCGAAACGGTGCCGCCGGCCCGGTTCCCGGCCGGCAAGGCTTTGATCCATCAAACCAGATTTCCGGCTGCCGCGCCAGTCCGGCTGGCCCAGTAGAGGCCGCCGCGCCCGGCGCGCTCGCCCACGACATGGACCGTCGCGCCGCCGAAGTGCGCCGCGAACGCGGGCGCGCCGCCCGCGGTGGCAGGCGCAGCGTCGATCACGGTGTCCGCCTCGATCTCGGACGACCCGACGGCGCCGTCGAGCCGCAGCCGGCCGATCCCGGCGCCGACCGCGCGGGTGGTGAAGCGGACATCGACGCCGGCGGCGGCGAGCGTGCGCGGCAGCACGATCCGCGCGATCAGGTTGACGTCGTCGGCGAAGCCGTCGCCCGCCTCGACCAGGGTGACCGCATGGCCGAGCGTCGCGAGGTGCCAAGCTGTCTCCGCGCCGGCCAGGGTGCCGCCCACCACCGCGACCCGCCGCCCGACCGCGGCCGGCGCCGCCAGTGCGGCGATCACGCCGATCGGGTGGGCCGCGGCGAGCGCGGAGGGCGCGGCCCAGTCCGGTCCGGTCGCGACGACCAGCACGTCCGCGTCCATATGCGGCGCCCCGGAGTCGGCCAGGTCGGCGCCGAGCATCACCGTGACGCCGGCGTCGGCGAGCGCGGCCTCGGCATGATCGAGCCAGCCGCGCAGCGGCGCCTTGAACGGCATCGCGGCGGCAAGGCGGAGTTGGCCGCCGAGCGCGCCGGCGCGCTCGACCAGCGTCACCCGGTGGCCGCGCCGCGCGGCGGCCAGCGCCGCCTGGATGCCGGCAGGGCCGCCGCCCGCCACCAGCACGCGCCGCGCCGCGACCGCCGGGGCGTGCGGGTGCCACTCGTGCCCGCTCTCCGGGTTGACGGCGCAGTACGAGCGCATGCCGGCCTGCTCGCGCGCGACGCAGCTGTTGCAGCGGATGCACGGCACGATGGCGCGGGTGCGGCCCGACAGGATTTTGCCGGCGAGCCCCGCGTCGGCCAGGAACGGCCGCGACATGGCGACCAGGTCGGCCTTGCCGTCGCGCACGATGGCCTCGGCGACATCGGGCGTGTGGATCGATCCGGCGGCGATGACGGGCACGTCGACCGCGGCCTTGATGGTCGCGGCGTAGTCCACGAACGGCGCCTCGGGCAGGTACATCGGCGTCACCCGCAGCTCCATCGCGCGGTAGGTGCCGGCCGAGACGTGGATCAGGTCGAGGCCCGCGGCCACCAGCGCCTGCGCAACGCCCGCGTAGTCGTCGGGCCCCAGGCCGCCGTCCATCAGGTCGTCGCCGTTGAGCCGGATGCCGAGCAGCCGGTCGGGCCCGATGCGCGCGCGCACCCGGCCGATCAGCTCCTGCGCCAGGCGCAGCCGGTTCTCCGGCGAGCCGCCGTAGCGGTCGCCGCGCACGTTGGTCACCGGATTGAGGAACGCGTTGATGATGTAGCCGTGCGCGCCGTGCAGCTCGATCAGGTCGAAGCCGGCGGCGGCACAGCGTCCCGCCGCGTCGGCGAAGTCGGCGATCAGTCGCTCGACCTCGTCGGCGGTCATCGCCTGCGGCACCGGCTTGCCCGGCGCCCAGGCGACCGCCGACGGGGCCAGGATCGGCGGCCGGCCGAGCACGCGCTGGCTGCCGCAGTGGCCGAGCTGGATGCCGGCGAGGGCGCCGGCGCCGGCGATCGCCTCCGCGAGGTCGCCGAGGCCGGGGATCATCAAGTCGTTGTGGGCGCCGAGCTGGGCGTGGAAGGCGCGGCTGCCGGCGTCGTCGATGAACGTCATCTCGACGATCACCGTGCCGACGCCGCCCTGCGCGCGGGCGCGATAGTATTCGACGAGCTGCGCGGTCGCGCTGCCGTCCGGCGCGGCGAACATGGTGCACAGCGGGCCCATGACCAGCCGGTTGGCGAGCGTCCGGCCGCGCACGGTCAGCGGCCGCGACAAGGCGGGGAAGGCGGCGGCGGCGGAGCCGGTCACATCGCCCGCCACCACACCCACCGGCCGGCGAGCTGGATGACCCAGAACAGCAGCATGGCGAGCGCGGTGATGACGATCAGCGTCGCGAACACCAGGTCGGTGCGCCCGCCCGAGGTGGCGAAGGTCAGGAGCTGGCCCAGGCCCTCGCTGGCGCCGACGAACTCGCCCACGATGGCGCCGATGACGGCCAGCGGCATCGCCACCTTGCAGCCGTCGATGAAGTTGGGCAGCGCCGCCGGCATCCTGAGCCGCCAGAACATCCGCCACGGCGAGGCGCGCAGCGCGCGGAAATGTTCCTCCAGGTTGGCCGGCGTCGAGTAGAAGCCGCCCAGGGTGGAGATCACAATCGGGAAGAACGCGAACAGGAACGACATCATCACCTTCGACGTGATGCCGTAGCCGAACCACACCACCATCAGCGGCGCCAGCGCCACCTTGGGCACGCCCTGCAGCGCCGCGATGAACGGGTAGAGCACGCGGCGCAGCAACGGCACGAAGAAGATGCCGATCGCCAGCAGGAGCCCGCCGGCTACCGCGCTGGCGAAGCCGTAGATCACCTCCTCCGCCGTCACCCAGCTGTGCTTGAGGAGGTGGGCCCGGTTCTCCCATCCCGCCACGACGATGTCCGACAGGGGCGGCAGCAGGTAGGCCTTCACGCCGAACAGCGCGACGCCGTATTCCCATACGAGCGCCAGGACGACGAAGAAGATCGTGGGGTCGAGGAACTCGCGGTAGCGCGGGGTCATCGGGAGGGGGGCCGAACTTCGAATACGCCCGGCCTTGCGTAGGGGCGGGTCTCAGACCCGCCCGCGGCGCCGGGGCAGTCATCGACGTGGCAGGCAAAACAAAAAACAGGGCGGGTCTGAGACCCGCCCCTACGGAACATCGGTGCCGTCCGGCCCACTATCTCCGCTACTCCACGAACTGGTTGGAGTAGAGGTCGGTCGCCTTCATCGGCACCTTGGCCTGGGTGGCGCCGGCGAGGAAGGCGAGGGTAGACTCCATCCGCTGCGGGCTCTGCCAGCCGAGCGGCTTCGCCTTCGCATCCGGGTCGACCAGCAGGTCGTTGATCTCGGTGATCTGCTCGTAGGCGACCTGGCGCTCCAGGATGGGAAACATCTTGTTCAGGATGTCTGCGGCCTTGCCGGGATCCTTCATCTGGAACTGGTAGCCCTTATACGTCGCGGCCACGAAGCGTTTCACGAGGTCCGGCTTCTCCTTGATCAGCTTCTCGGTCGTGGTGAGGCCGCTGCCGTAGACGTCGAGCTTGAAGTTGCGGTACTCGATCCAGTCGAGCGTCTTGTTCGCCTTCTTGGCGAGCACGCGCAGGGTCGGCCAGCTCGAGGCGAGCCAGCACTCGGCGAGGTCGACCTTGTTCTCGATCAGCGACGGGTCGATCACCGCCGGGTCCATCGAGACCAGCTTGAGGTAGTCGCGCGGCAGGCCGTTGAGCTCCAGCCACGCCGGCGCGACGATCAGCACCGGGGAGAACTGCCCGGCGGCGACGGTCATGCCCTTGATGTCGGCGAGCGTCTTGGGCTGGCGGTGCTCCTTGACGTAGCACAGGCCGGCCGGCCAGCGCGTGTTGATCGCGCCGATCATGACGGTCTTGCCGCCCTTGTCGCGGTTCTGGATGACGCCGATCGGGTTGCCGTAGCCGAACTCGAACAGCCCCTGGTCGATCTCGTTCACCGTGCGCAGGCCGCCGTAGCCGCGCACCGCCTCGACCTCGATCTTCGCGTCCTTGTAGTAGCCCTGGTCGATGGCCACCAGGATGCCGCCGACGCTGCCCTGCGGCAGCCACGACATGTTGAACTTGACCTTGTCCTGCGCCGCCGCCGCGAACGCGACGACCGAAGCGAGCGCGCACGTCGACATAAGCCCGAGCAGACGACGCATGACAGATCCCTCCATTGTTGTTGGAGGAAGCTTCCGCCGGCCGCGGGTTGCCGTCAAGCGCCGCCGGACGCCCGCGCGTGGTAGGAGAGATCGACGTATTTCTCCGGCGCGCCCATCTTGCGCGGCGGCTCGCCGTACTGCTCGCGCAGCGCGATCACGGTCTTGAGGCCCTCGATGTCGACCTTGGCGCTGGGCTCCAGTGCGGTTCGTCCCTCGACCATCGCGGCCACCATGCGCGCCGCGGCGGGCGGCGGCGTCTCCGGCATCCGCTTGAGCAGGATGCGCAGCGCCTCGTCGCGATTGGCCGGGTCGTAGAGCCAGCGCACCGCGGCGGCGATGGCGCGCACGTAGCCGACCGCCGCCGCGTCGTTGGCCCTGGCCCAGGCGCGGTTGACGACGTGGACCGAGGCGATGTAGGGGCCGACGAAATCGAGCCCTTCGCCCAGCACCTTGAAGCCCGCATTGAGCGCCATCGTGCGGTACGGGTCGTTGAGGAGGGAGGCGACCGTCTCGCCCGCCTTCATCGAGTCCCAGCGCTTGTCGGTGCCGCCCACCGGCACGAACGTGTAGTCCGCCGGCATCAGCCCGTTCTTCTCCAGCATCTTGCGCAGCACGAAGGCGAAGCCGGTGGACAGCGAGTCGAGCGCGAACACCTTGCCCTTGAGGTCGGCGAAGCCGCCGATCGACGGCGCGACCACCAGCGGAAGCTCGATCGCGCCGCCACCGGCTATGGTGACCAGGTCGGGTTCGCGGTCGAGCGGCGCGGTGCCCTGGCCCTCCATGTAGGCGATCTGGTTGTCGATCGCGGTCTGCGCGACCTGGAATTTGCCGTTGACCAGGTTCTGCATCTGGTAGCCGGAGCTCGGCGTGAACGTCACGTTGACCGCCAGCCCCTCCTTCGCCAGGAAGCCCCGGTCCTGCGCGACGTAGATCGGCAGCACCGTCGGGCCGGGGAAGGTGATCACCTCGAGGGTGGTGTTCGCCATGTCGGGACTCCCTGGTGGTGTCTTGGCTGGGGCTGGCGCCCCCTCCCCCAACCCCCTCCCACGAGGGGAGGGGGCTAGAACCTCCCCCTCCCCTCGTGGGAGGGGGCTGGGGGGAGGGGGCCTCTCCGCGTGAAAGACGCCGCGGACCGCCTACTTCTTCCCCTTCGCCGCCGCCACCGGGTTGGTCAGGGTGCCGATCTTCTCCACCGTCGCCGACATCACGTCGCCCGGCTTCAGGAAGATGCCGCGGCCCATGCCGACGCCCGACGGCGTGCCGGTGGCGATGATGTCGCCCGGCATCAGCCGCAGCACCTCGGTCAGGTACTCGATCTGGTCGTGGACGTTGAAGATCATCTGCTCGGTGTTGGAATCCTGCATCGTGTTGCCGCTGACCGTCAGCGACAGGTCGAGGTCGTTGGGGTTCTTGACGAACGCCTTCGGCACCACCCACGGGCCGATCGGCGCGAAGGTGTCGTGGCTCTTGCCGCCGAACCAGTCGGTGACGAACATCGAGGCGAAGTCGTGCCGGCGGTTGAGGTCGCGCGCGGTGACGTCGTTGACCACCGTGTAGCCGGCGACGCAGTCGAGCGCGCGGCGGTTCGATGAATTGCGCGCCGGCTTGCCGATGACGACGCCGAGCTCGACCTCCCAGTCCGGCTTCTCGGTCTTGGCCGGGATGCGCACCGTCTCGCCGGGGCCGATCGCGGACGTGACCGACTTGATGAAGAAGTACGGCCGGCTCGACGACTTGTCGGCGACGTTGGACTTCATCTCCTGCGCGTGCTCGCGGTAGTTGGCGCCGGCGCAGTAGAGGACGCGCGGGCGGAACGGCAGCGCGAGCTTGTTGGCGCCGTCGGAGACCGGGCGCAGCTTCTTGTTGCCGACCGGCTTGGCCGCCTTCTCGCCCAGCTTCATGATCTCGTCGCCGAGATCGTCCCAGTGCCAGAACACGGTCTGCAGCCCGGCGGTCACCCATTCCGGCACCTTGCGCGTGGACGTCGCGCGCCACGCGGCGGCCATGTCGTACAGCGCGCCGTCGTAAACGAGCGCCGGCTTGACGCCGCCGCGGTCCGCATAGCTTGCGAGCGCGAACCAATCCATTGTCGTTCCCCTCTGGTATTGTTGAGATGGGTCGGCGAACGCCGCGCCCGTCGAGACACGGCAGTACGAACTGCGCGCCGCGCCTTGTCAACGCCGGCGCGATTCGCAACGGGGAGACGCCGCGATGCTTGCGCTCTATCACGACTGGGATTCGCTTTGCTCGTTCAAGGTCCGCGTCTGCCTGGCGGAGAAGGGCCTCGACTGGACCGAGCGCCTGGTCCGGCTGGAGACGTTCGATCACCTCAAGCCGGACTACCTGCGGGTCAACCCCAACGCGGTGGTGCCGGCGCTCGACCACGACGGGCGCATCGTCGTCGAATCGAGCGTGATCAACGAATATCTCGATGACGCCTTTCCGACGCCGGCTCTGAAGCCGGCCGATCCCTACGAGCGTGCCCGCATGCGCATCTGGGTCAAGTACCAGGACGACGTGATCCACCACGCGGTGCGCCCGGCGACCTTCCAGCTCATGATCAAGCTGCGGGTGAAGCGGCTCGGCCGCGACAACGTCGAGGAGCTGGTGCGCAACCACCCGATGCCGGAGCGCGCGGTGGCCTATCGCGACTGGGCGACCGGCGAGACGGATCTCGACGCGGTGCGCGGCTCGATCGCGAAGTTCAACGAGATCATCGACCGCATGGACCGGGCGCTGGCGCAGGGTCCGTGGCTCGCCGGCGGCACGTTCTCGCTCGCCGACTGCGCGGTGGCGTCGTTCGTCGACCGGGTGGAGCACCTGCGCATGGCGGCGCTGTGGCGCGACCGGCCGCGGGTCGCCGACTGGGTCGCGCGGATCAAGGCGCGGCCGTCCTACGCGCCGTCGTGCCCGCCGCCCGGCCATCGCCTGCCGACGCCGGAGGACGCGCCGATCGCGGCGCTGGCGATGGCGTGACCGGCGCCGCCCGCCGGGTCAGTGCCCGGCGATCTGCTCGACGATGCGCTTGGCCTCGACCAGGTCCATCGGGATCGCCTTGCGCAGCGCCTTGATCGCCGCGATCTTGTTGCCGTTGCGCGCGTCGTGGACGACCTGGGGCGGGATCGGTAGCGCCCTGCCGTCGGGGGCGACGATCTGGCTGCTGGTCGCGCCCGGCTTGACTGTGAAAGCCGCATCGGGCGCCTTCGCCGCGTCACGCCGCCGTGGCCGCAGCACCAGCGCGGCGAGGGCGCCGGCGGCGAATGCGCCGAGCACCGGGTGGATGCCGAAGGCCGCGAACCACGCGGCGACGTGGTCGAGGAAGGGGGTCATGCTGCCTCCGCGCCGGCTCCGGCCGGGTTATCGCGACCGCGCAAGGCTAGGCCGGCGATGCTTGACCCCGGGTTAAGGCCGCGCGGCCGTCAGCCGGCGCCGCGGCGCTTGGCCGGCAGCGCGGCGATCAGCGCGCCGAGCTCCTCGCCGAGCTGGACGAACTCCGGTCGCCGCGCGGTGCCGGCGCGCCAGGCGAGGCCGAGGTCGCGGAAGGCGCGCTCGCCGGCGATCGGGCGCACAACCACGTCGGTGCCGCCCAGGATGCCGGCATCGATCGCGATCTGCGGCAGCAGGGTGAGGCCCAGGCCGTTGTCGACCATCTGCACCAGCGTGGTCAGCGAGGTGGCGGAGAAGCCCTCGCCGGCGCGCGCCGGCGGCAGGTCGCAGGCGGCCAGCGCGTGCTCGCGCAGGCAGTGTCCGTCGGCGAGGAGGAGGAGGGGCGCGTCGCGCACCGCCTCCACCGGCACGCGGGCGGCGGCGGCCAGCGGGTGGCGGCGGGGCAAAGCGAGCTGGAACGCGTCGCGGTGCACGACCATCGTCTCCGCCGTGCCGCAGTCGCACGGCAGCGCCAGCAGCATGGCGTCGATCCGACCCGCCTCCAGCGCCGCCACCAGCCGCTCGGTCATGTCCTCGACCAGATAGAGCTTGAGCCGCGGGTGCGCCTTGCGCAGCGCTGGCAGCACGCGCGGCAGCAGATACGGGCTGACGGTCGGGATGGCGCCCAGCCGCAGCGGGCCCGACAGCGGCTCCGCCGCGGCGGCGGCCAGATGGACGATCTCCTCTGCATCGCGCAGCAGGGCCCGGGCGCGCTCCGCGACGTCGGCGCCAAGGGCGGTCAGCACGACGCGCCGCTGCGTGCGGTCCACCAGGGCGGCGCCCAGCGTGCCCTCAAGCTCCTTGATCCCGGCCGACAGGGTCGATTGCGACACGTTGCAGGCGTCGGCCGCGCGGCCGAAGTGGCGCGTGTCGGCGATCGCCGTAAGGTAGCGGAGCTGGCGCAGGCTGGGGAGGCCGGTCATCGATAAATCCGATTGAACTGACCTGATTTATTCATTGGTACGATCGTCGGCAAGGCCTCATATTCACTGCTGTTGAAACTTATTCGCGTTCCAAGGAGCCCTCATCCATGCTGACCGTCGGCGACACTTTCCCCCCGTTCAACCTCAAGGCGGTCGTCTCGACCGACCCGAAGCACGCGTTCGCGGACATCACCAACGCCTCCGACCCCGGCAAGTGGAAGGTGGTGTTCTTCTGGCCGAAGGACTTCACCTTCGTCTGCCCGACCGAGATCGCCGCCTTCGGCAAGCTCAACGGCGCGTTCGAGGACCGCGACGCGGTGGTCTACGGCGTCTCGATCGACTCCGAATACGTGCACCTCGCGTGGCGGCAGAACCACGAGGATCTGAAGGACCTGCCGTTCGCCATGCTCGCCGACCTCAAGCGCGAGCTCTCGACCGCGCTCGGCGTGCTCGACAAGGCCGAGGGCGTGGCGCTGCGCGCGACCTTCATCGTCGATCCGGACGGTGTGATCCGCTTCGCCTCGGTCAACGACCTGTCGGTCGGGCGCAACCCGCAGGAGGTCTTGCGCGTGCTCGACGCGCTGCAGACCGACGAGCTGTGCCCGTGCAACTGGCAGAAGGGCGACGCCGTCCTCCAGGCCGCCTGACGACGCGGGCGCCGGCCCCGGCCGGCGCCCGTCACGACCTCATTACAGGAGTACCGCCATGTCGATCGACGCGCTGCGCGCCGCCTTGCCCGACTACGCCAAGGACCTCAAGCTCAACATCGAATCGCTGGCCGCCGAGCCGGCGCTCACCGAACGCCAGCGCGCCGGCGCGTTCGTCGCGTCTGCGTTCGCGACGCGCCAGCCGGCGCTCTACCGGGCGGCGGTGGGCTCGTTCGGCGCGGCGCTGGCGCCCGCCGAGCTGGCGGCTGCCAAGTCTGCGGCGGCGATCATGGGGATGAACAACGTCTACTACCGCTTCACCCACCTGGTCGGCGCGCCCGACTACAAGACCATGCCGGCGAGGCTGCGCATGAACGTGATGGCCAAGCCGGGCGTGGACAAGCTCGACTTCGAGCTGTGGTCGATGGCGGTGTCGGCCATCAACGGCTGCGGCATGTGCATGGAGAGCCACGAGAAGACCTTGCGCCAGCACGGCGCGACCGCCGAGCAGGTGCAGGCGGCGGTGCGCATCGCCTCGGTGATGAACGCGGTTGCCGCGGTGCTGGACGCGGAAGCTGCAACGGGTGGTTCGGTCGCGGCTGCTGCTGCTTAGGGTTCCGGACACGGATGCGCCCCCTCCCCCAACCCCCTCCCACGAGGGGAGGGGCTAGAGACTCCCCCTCCCCTCGTGGGAGGGGGTTGGGGGGAGGGGGCCTCTCCGCGCGACAGACGTCGCCTACTTCAACCCCACCATCTTCTTGAAATTCCCGCTGTAGATCGCGTCGCGCTCCGTCGCGGTCACGCGCAGCGAATCCACCACCGCCAGCGTGTCCTTGATCAGCTTGCTGCCGCCGACGTTGTCGTAGGGGCAGTCGGTGGCGAAGATGCAGTGGCCGGGGCCGAAGAACTCGACGCCCGCCTGGGTGGCCGGGCCCGCGCCGAACATGGCGGTGTCGCCGTAGAACATCTTGAAGTACTCGATCATCGGCCGCTTCATGCCGGCGTTGATCTCGCTGTAGTCGCTGAAGTCGCGCTGGCCGAGCGGCTCCCAGTACTGGAAGCGGCCCTCGGCGTGGGGCACGTAGGCGCCCATGTGGTGGGCGATCACCATCAGGCCCGGCAGCTTCTCGAACATCAGGCTGAACACGATGCGGCACATCGCTGCGGTGGTCTCGTAGGCCCAGCCGAAGCCCCACCAGATCTCGTACATCGACTTGTTCTCGGTGCGGTAGTCGGGGTGCGTCGCCGGCCGCGCCGGGTGGATCCACACCGGGCGCTGCAGCCGGTGCATCGTCTCGAAGATCGGATAGAACTCGGGCAGGTCGAGCGGCTTGCCGAGGACGTTGGAGTGGATCTGGATGCCCAGCGCGTTGAGCTCGCGTACCGCGCGCACGCATTCCTTCACCGCCGCGTCGGGATTGTTCATCGGCAGCGAAGCGATGAAGCCGACATAGCGGTCGGGCCACTTCTTGCACATGTCGGCCATGCCGTCGTTGCCGATCCGCGCCAGCTCCGGCGACACGTCCGGCCCGCCGATCGCCTCCAGCGGCGGCTGCGACAGCGACAGCACCTGCGCGTAGTCGGGGAACGCATCCATCATGCGCAGCCGCGCCTCGGGGTCGATCATGGTCGTCATCTGGCCCCAGCGCCTGATCGGCTCCGGCGGCATGATCTCGGCGAGCTTGGCGAAGAGGTTCGGTGGGAACACGTGGTTGAAGACGTCGATCTTCATGGCGGGCCTTCCTGTCGCTCTCTGTGTCGGCTACGGCCCTGATAGCCCGGCGGGGGCCGGGGGTGCAACCACGACCGCCGCGTCGACGTTACCAAGACGGCCCCCACCGCTTCGGCTATCATCGCGCGATGTTCATCTTCCCCTACCGCGACGACAACCCGCACGACACGGTGCCGATCGTCACGTGGCTGCTGATCGGCGCCTGCGTGTGCGTTTTCCTGTGGCAGACCTCGCTGCCGCAGCGGGCGGAGGAGGCGGCGGTGCTCGGCCTCGGGTTCATTCCGGCGGTGCTGTTCGGCAGCGCCGAGCTCGACCGCGACCTGGTGATCGTGCCGGCGTGGGCCAGCATCTTCACGTCGATGTTCATGCACGGCGGGTGGCTGCACCTGATCGGCAACATGGTCTATCTGTGGATCTTCGGCGACAACGTGGAGGCGTCGCTCGGCCGGGTCCGCTACCTCGCGTTCTACCTCCTGTGCGGCGTCGCTGCGGCGCTGTCGCAGGCGCTGCCCGACACCAGCTCGACGATCCCGATGGTCGGCGCGTCGGGCGCCATCGCCGGCGTGCTCGGCGGCTACCTGCTGCTGCACCCGCGCGCCAACGTGCGGGTGCTGTTCATCTTCTTCGTCATCTTCCGCACCATCAACGTGCCGGCGATGATCGTGCTGGGCGCATGGTTCGCGATGCAGCTTTGGCAGGGCGCGACGGTCGCTTCCGACCAGGGCGGCGTCGCGTTCTGGGCCCATGTCGGCGGCTTCGCTGCCGGCGTCGTGCTGGTGCCGCTGATGAAGAAGCGCGGCGTGACGCTGTTCGACAGCCGCAAGACGACGCCGTTCGCCGTCGCCGAGGCCCCGATCGTGCGCCGCCGCGGCGGCAGCGTGCCCGAGGTGCGCGGCCGCTACTGGCGCGAGTAGGCGCTACCCGACGAAGCCGGGCCCGCCCTCGGTCAGCGCGGTCCACGCCCACGCCACCTCGCGCGCGGCGCGGCGGGCGTCGTAGACGGTGCCGGGGTCGGCGGGCACGAAGTAGCGCTCGATCAGCCGCGCCGACCACGCTTCCGCCTGCCCCGTGCGCGAGGCCTGGAAGCGAAGGAAGCCGAGCGCCGCCTCCGGCGCGCGGTAGTGCTGGCCCAGCGCGTCGGCGAGCCGGCCCCACAGGATGGGCAGCTTGCGCTCTAGCGCCCAGGTCACCGCGGCGGCGGCGGCGGGCGAGGACTTCAGGCTGTGCTCGCGCACTACGTCCACCAGGTCCACCGCCTCCGCCGACGGGTTGGCGAACTCGTGGTCCAGCCGTTCGGCGCTGACGCCGATCGCCATTGCCGCCTGGCGCCAGCCGATGTCGGCATCGGCGGTCGCTTCGTGCGCCGCTTCGTAGAGGTCGCGGAACAGCTGTTCGCCGTCCTCGCGGTCGATCTGCGACACCTTGGCGACGAACATGTAGCGCCCCGGCCCGCCGACCGCCGGATACAGCCGGGTCATCAGCCCGCGCAGCCGGTCGATCGGCAGCTTTCCGGCCAGCGCCTCGCGCCAGATCGGGTGCTCGGCGATGCGCATCATCGGCGTCTCGTCGTCGATGGCGAGCAGCTCCTGCGGCGTGCCGCTGGCGACCACCGACTCGATGGCGACCTTCATCGCTTGGCCTCCTGCGCCAGGCGGCCTTCGGCCGCAGCGTCGTCGAGCGAGGAATAGGTGCCTTTCTTGATCGACCAGAACTCGATCGCGCCGGACGGGAAGGCGGTGAAGTTGACCACGTCGCCCTCGTGGATCGCGCAGGCCTCGACCACGTTCTCCGGCAGCTCGACGACCATGCGCCCGCCCTCGCCGCGGCGCACCAGCGCCGGCGCCGACCACTGGATGCCGTCGTCCTCCGGCTTCGCGGTCGCGGCCTTGGTTGCGGTCAGCTCGGCGACGAACTCCATCACCATGTCGGCGATCAGGCCCGGCTTCTCCTCGCTGACGTAGTGGTCGGTGCCCTCCACCTCCACGGCGCGCAGGTCGGGGCGCAGCGCGCGCGCCTTTGCCCAGGTCTCGCGGTTGACCACAGGGCTGTCGGCGCCGCGCACCAGGACGGTGGGCACCGCAAGGCGGCGGAACGCATCGACGAAGTCGGGGCGGAAGCCGCGGCACGTCGCCATCATCGCGGCCGGGTCGGCCAGCGGGGCGAGGCGGCCCTTGACGTTCGCGTAGCCGTACCTGGCGCGCAGCGCGATCGCCTCCGGCGGCATCAGCTTGTAGCGGTCGGCGAGGTAGGCGCGCACCTCCGCCTCGTCGCCGAAGGTGCGGTCGCCGCCGCCGACGCGCTGCTCCAGCGCTTCCCATTCGCTGGTCGGGATGAACGGCGTCAGGTCGATCGCGAACACGCCGCGCACCCGGTCGGGGTAGAGCGCGCCGGCCACCATCGCGTTGCGGGCGCCGAGCGAGTGGCCGACCAGCACCGCCGGCCCGAGGCCGAGGGCGTCGATCAGCCCCGCGACGTCGCCGGCATAGTCCTCCGCGTTGTAGACCTCGCCGGCCGGCCGGCTGCTACGGCCGTGGCCGCGCTGGTCGACCGCGACGGCGGTGTAGCGCTCGGCGACCCGCGCGGCGATCGGCTCCCACACCCCGGCGGAGCCGGTGATGCCGTGCAGGAAGATCACGGGCGGCGCGCCGCCGCCCGACACGAAGGTGCAGATCTCTGTCGTCTTGAGCTTGTGGCGCTGCTCGCGCGGGGCGGCGGACATCAGAAGCGGTACTTCTTGCGGATGATGCGGAGGATGCCTTCGTGCATCTCGCGCCACGCCCACAGCGTGACGGAGGCGGTGCGGCGCACGCGCGCGATCTCCAACGGCGTCTTGACGTAGCTGTCGAGCAGGCTTTCCGACGCGCCGGTGTGCTCGATGTCGGCGCGCACGTGCTCCAGGAAGTATTCGATCGTATCGTCGTCGAGGCCGTAGAACTTGCGTAGCGCCAGCGCGGTCGCGCCGTGCGCTTCCGGCAGCTGCGCCTCGTCGGCGAACCAGGTGGACAGCCCCTGGCCGGCGCTCTGGCGGCAGAAGCCGATCATGGTGCGCGGGAAGCCGATCACCTCCGCCACCGGATGGCGCGCCGCGTCGTCGAGCTCGTCGGGCGTTGCGCCCAGCCCCTTGGCGAAGCGGACCCACAGGCCGGGATGCTCGCCCTCGTCGTCCGGGCGCATGATCTCGTCGTACATGTTCTCCAGCAGGTGGCGCACGTGGTCGCCCTGCAGGTAGGCGGCGTGGCTCAGCATCAGGGCCGGCGTCGCATGCGCCTGGAACGACCAGCGCATGACGGCGTAGTCCTTCAGCGCCGGCTTGGGCAGCTTGCCGGCGGTGATCAGCGCCACCAGCGGCGTGCGCAAATAGCGGTGCTCCGGCCGCAGCATGTCGCGGGCGAACATCGCCTCGACCCGCCCGCCGTGCGGGACCGTATCCTCTTGCTGCAGTGCAGTAGCCATCCCTGCCGTCCTCTCGTTCGTGAGCCGACGGAGGCTAGCATGCGCCTTCCCCGTGGCGCCAGACCGGCGGGCCGGCGGTCGGACGCGCCCGGATCGGCGCCGCCCTGCGGCCTGAGTTGACGAGAAATTGACCGGTCGATTCCAGCCCTGACGGTTATCAAGTGCTTGGACGGCAGCTAGGCTGGTCGCGGAATGCCGGGGACGGCCCGAACAATCGAAATGGAAGGATCGAAAACAATGCAGACGAAGCCTTTGATTGCGCTGGCCGCGGGTGCGGTGATGGCGGTCTCCGTCGTCAGCGTCGGCATCGCGCAGTCGAACATGGCCTCGCTGGTCAAGCAGCGCCAGGAAAGCATGGGCCTGATGGGCCGCAACATGGGCGCCATCGGCCGGGTCGTGCGCGGCGAGGAAGCCAATGTTGCCGCCGCGGCGACCGCCGCGGCCGTGGTCAACGAAAATGCGAAGAAGATCCTGACGGAATTCCCGGCCGGCAGCGGCCGCGACGCCGTTGCGGAATCCCGGGCCCGGCCCGAGGTGTGGTCGCAGCGCGCCGAGTTCGAGGCCGCCGCCAACCGGCTGATTGCGGAGAGCGGCAAGTTCTCGGATGTCGCAAAGGGCGGCAATCTGGAGGCGATGAAGACCGCGTACGCCACGCTCGGCCAGGCCTGCGGCGGCTGCCATGAGGCGCGCGGCGCCGCCGGCGGGAAGTACCGCTTCGAGAAGCAGTAACCGCGCAAACCCGGCGGGCGGGGCGTGCTTCGCACGGCGGCTCTCGGTTATCCTCGCCGGATGACGCCGATGTTGCATCGCCTCGCCGCCGCGGCTGCCGTTGCGGCCGCGCTCCTTTTCCCGCGCATCGCCGCCGCGCAGGCGTCGGCGGAGCGCGGCGCCTACATCTTCAACGCCGGCGGCTGCCACGCCTGCCACACCGACGTGAAGGCGAACGGCCCGGCGCTGGCCGGCGGGGCAGCGCTGGAGACGCCGTTCGGCACCTTCTACGCCCCCAACATCACGCCGGATCCGGCGCACGGCATCGGCCGCTGGTCGGATGCCGACTTCCTGCGCGCGATGCGCGAAGGGGTCGGCCCGGACGGCCGCCACCTCTACCCGGTGTTCCCCTACACCTCGTATACGAAGGCGACCGACCAGGACCTCCTCGACCTCAAGGCATACCTGTTCGCGCAGCCGCCGGTGGCGCAGCCGAGCCGGCCGCACGAACTTTCGTTCCCGTTCTCGATCCGCCTGACGCTCGCGGTGTGGAAGTGGCTCAACTTCGCGCCCGGCCGCTTCCAGCCCGATCCGTCGAAGGACGGCGCGACGAACCGCGGCGCCTACCTGGTGGAGGCGCTGGCGCATTGCGGCGAATGCCACACGCCGCGCAACTCGCTCGGCGCGGTCGACCGCGCGCGCTGGCTCGCGGGCGCCAAGATCGGCGGCGGCGAGACCGCGCCGAACATCACCCCGCACGCCAACGGGCTGGCGGAATGGAGCCTGGGGGAAGTCGCCTTCCTGCTCGAGACCGGCGTCAATCCGGAAGGCGGCGCGATGACCGGCACGATGAGCGAGGTGGTGCGCTACGGCACGTCCAAGCTGACGGCGGACGACCGCCGCGCCATCGCGACCTACCTGAAAAGCCTGCCGCCGCTGCCGCCGCCGCCGAAGAACTGAGCCCGCGCCGACCGCTTGTCGGCATCCGGCAAAACCGCGATAGTGTGCGCCCCTTTCATAGCGGGATGACGCAGCCATGACGGTCGTGCTGGTCGATCGGCCTGCGGAGGCGATCATGCGGATCGCCCTCAACCGGCCGGACAAGCGCAACGCGCTGAACCCGGAGCTGCGCCTGGCGCTGATCGATGCGCTGGCGGCGGCGCTCGACGACGCGGCGTGCGCGGCGATCGTGCTGACCGGCGCCGGCGGGCACTTCTGCGCCGGCGGCGACATCGACTCGATGGCCGGCATGACGGTGCAGGACAGCCGCGCCCGCATGAAGTCGAACCACAAGCTGGTCGCCATGGTCGCGAATGCCGAGAAGCCGGTGATCGCGGCGGTCGAAGGCTATGCCGTTGGCGCCGGCGCCGGGCTCGCGCTGCTCGCCGACACCCTCGTGCTGGGCGAGGGCGGGTCGATCGGATTTCCCTTCTTCAAGATCGGCCTGATCCCCGACTACGGCATCCTGTGGAGCCTGCCGCGCCGAGTCGGCGCCGCCAGGGCGCGCCAGATCCTGCTCTATGCCCGGATGCTGAAGGGCCGGGCCGCGCTGGACGCCGGGGTTGTCGACGAGGTCGTGCCCGACGGCACGGCCGCCGACCGCGCGGTCGCGCTCGCAACGGAGCTGGCCGCGATGCCGCGCCACGCCTTCGCGCTCGCCAAGCGCCAGCTCGCCCTGCAGCCGCTTTCGCTCGACGCCGCGCTGGAGATGGAGGCGATCGGCCAAGGGGTGTCGCAGCAGACCAGCGAGTTCACCGAGGGCCGGAACGCGTTCCTGGAGAAGCGTCCGCCGAAGTTCCGCTGAGGGGCCGCGCGCCGTGACGCCGCAGGTCTTCCGCACCCGCATCACCGACCTGTTCGGCATCCGCCACCCGATCCTCTGCGGCGGGCTGATGCACCTCGCCGACGACGCCTATGTCGGCGCGGTGGTCAACGCCGGCGGCATGGGGTTCATCACGCCGCGCAGCTTCGCCACCGACGACGCCTTCCGCGAGGCGCTGAAGCGCTGCGCCGGGATCACCGGCGGCAAGCCGTTCGGGGTCAACCTCTACGTCTCCGCCCGGCCGGAGGCGAACGAGCCGCTGAAGCGGTTCATGGACATCGCGATCGCGGAGGGGGTGCGCTGCGCCGAAACCGCGGGCTACCGCCCCGACGCCTTCCTGCCCGCGCTCAAGGCCGCCGGCATGACGGTCATCCACAAGTGCACCAGCCTCCGCCATGCGCTGGCGGCTGAGAAGGCGGGGGTGGACGCCGTCACCATCCTGGGGATGGAGGCGGGCGGCCACCCCGGCATGCAGCTGGTCGGCACCATGGTCCAGGGCGCGGTAGTGCCGCAGGCCCTCAAGGTGCCGGTAGTGCTGGCCGGCGGCATGGGGACCGGCCGCCAGCTGATCGCCGCCCTGGCGCTGGGGGCGGAGGGCATGCTGATGGGCTCGCGCATGACCGTGGCGACCGAGGTCTGGGCGCACGAAGGCTACAAGCGGCACGTCCTCGGCCTCGACCACACCGGCACGAAGATCGTCATGGGCATCTTCGGCGACAACTCGCGCGTGCTCGACAACCGCACCGCGCGCGCCGTGCTGGAGCTGGAGGCCCAAGGGGTCAGGGACTTCGAGCAATACCGCGACCTGGTGCGCGGCAGCTACCAGCGGGAAGCCTACGAGACCGGCGACTGGGAGCGCGGCACCCTGTCGATCGGCCAGTCCTGCGTCTTCGCCGACCGGATCGCGCCGGTCGAGGCGATCTTCGACGAGATCCTGGCTGAGGCGGCGGCGGTGCAGCGGCGGGTCGCATCGCTGGATAACAAGCAGCTCGTTTGAGGCTGGCGCCCCCTCCGGGTCCGGAACGACAGGGAAGCAAAACGAATGCCCACCTCTCCCACCTCTCCCGCCTTCGCCATCGGCATTGTCGGCGCCGGCACGATGGGGCGCGGCATCGCCCAGGTCGCGGCGACGGCCGGGTTCCCGGTCAGGCTGACCGACGAGCGGCACGACGCGCTGCCGGACGCCAAGGCGTTCGTCGACCGCATGCTGTCGCGCGCGGCCGAGAAGGGCCAGATGGCGGCCGATGACGCCAAAGCCGCGGTGGCGCGCATCGACCTGGTCGACGGCATCGACGGCCTGGCCGGCTGCGACCTCGTCATCGAGGCGGTGCTGGAGGATGTCGACATCAAGCGCGCGCTGTTCCAGCGGCTCGAGGCCGTCGTCGGCCCGGACTGCATCCTGGTCAGCAACACCTCGTCGCTGTCGGTCACCGCGATCGCCGCGGCGTGCAAGACGCCGGAGCGCATCGCCGGCTACCACTTCTTCAACCCGGTGCCGCTGATGAAGCTGGTGGAGTCGGTCAGCGCCGTGCGCACCGCGCCGTGGGTGATGGACGCGCTGGATGCGGTGGCGCAGCGCTTCGGCCACCGCGCGGTGCGCGCGCAGGACACGCCGGGCTTCCTGGTCAACCACGCCGGCCGCGGCTTCTACACCGAAGCGACGCGCATCGTCGCCGAAGGCATCGCCGACTTCGTCGCGATCGACGACATCCTGCGCGACGGCGGCGCCGGCTTCCGCATGGGGCCGTTCGAGTTGATGGACACTACCGGCCTCGACGTGTCGCAGGCGGTGATGGATTCGATCTACCACCAGTTCTACGAGGAGCCGCGGGTGCGCCCGCAGGCGTTCACCCGCCAGCGCGTCGCCGCCGGCCTCTACGGCCGCAAGACCGGCCGCGGCTTCTACGTCTACGAGAACAACGCCAAGGTAATGCCGCCTTCGCCACCGGCGCCCACCGCACTGCCTCGGCTCGCCTGGGTCAGCCACGCCGTCATCGAGAGCGAGCGGGCGGTGGTCGCTGTGCTGGAGGCGGCGGGTGTGGCGATCGACCGCGGCAACCGGCCGGGGCCGGATAGCCTGTGCCTGGTGACGCCGCTCGGCCACGACGTCACCACCATCGCCACGGCGGAGCGGCTCGATCCGAAGCGTACGCTCGGCGTCGATGCCCTGTTCGGGCTCGACGGCCGGCGCACCCTGATGACCAACCCGCTGACCGACCCCGCCTGGCGCGACATGGCGCACGCGGCGCTGGCCGCCGGCGGCCACGCGGTGACGGTGATCCACGACAGCCCCGGCTTCGTCGCCCAGCGCGTGGTGGCGCAGATCGTCAACATCGGCTGCGACATCGCCCAGGCGCGCATCGCCAAGCCGGACGACATCGAACTCGCCGTCCGTCTCGGCCTCGGCTACCCCAAGGGGCCGCTCGGCTTCGGCGACGCGATCGGTCCGGCGCGGGTGCTGGCCATCCTGGAGGCGCTGTGCGAGTTCTATCGCGACCCGCGCTACCGCCCCAGCCCGTGGCTGGTCCGCCGTGCCCGCCTCGGCGTGTCGCTGATGACGCCGGAGGCCTGAGCGACGGCAAGAAAGGGCACTCGGCAGGCGTCTCCGCGACGAAGCGGACGGTAGTGCCGCACGGACGCAGCCCAGCTATGCGCGCCGGCCGCCGGGAACGCCAGATTCGGCTTGCGTCGGCGGGTTCGCCCGACAAAGATGCGCCGCGCCGGCGTCCCGGCCGGCCACGGCGCCGCGCGCGCCCCGATCCGCTACCAGGGAACCGATCCGATATGGCCGCTACCGATGCCGTCGCGCACGCGGACCTCGCGAACGCCATCCGCGCGCTCGCGATGGACGCGGTGGAGGCGGCGAAGTCCGGCCATCCCGGCATGCCGATGGGCATGGCCGACGTCGCGACCGTCCTGTT
>JBFWQM010000007.1:0-54608 GCA_050249455.1 Rhodospirillaceae bacterium
GGCGCATCTTCCGCGCCGGCCTCAACCACACCGTGGTCGACAACAAGTGGCCGGCGTTCGAGGAGGCGTTCCGCGGCTTCGTGCCGGCGCGGGTGCGCGCGATGAGCGACGAGGCGCTGGAAGCCCTGATGAAGGACGCGCGGCTGATCCGCCATTGGGCCAAGATCCGCTCGGTCCGCGACAACGCCGCGGCGATGGCCGCGATCCAAACGGAGGCCGGCAGCTTCGCCGCCTGGCTCGCCGACTGGCCGGCGACCGACACGGTCGGGCTGTGGGACGCTCTGGCCAAGCGGTTCTCCCAGATGGGCGGCAACTCGGCGCCGCGCTTCCTGCGCATGGCGGGCAAGGACACGTTCGTGCTGACCGACGACGTGGTCCGCGCGCTCCGCCACTGGGGCTTCTACGCGGGCACCGGCAAGGGCAAGCGCGAGCGTGCCGCGATCCAGGCCGCCTTCAACACGCTGGCCGCCGAGACGAAGAAGCCGCTGGGCCACATCAGCCGGATCCTGTCGCTGTCGGTGGATTAACAGCCCTTATCCCGCCCGGTACGCCTTCGGCGCGTCGGCGACCACCGGGTTCCTCAAGACGCCGAGGCCGGTGATCTCGACCTCCAGGGTGTCGCCCGGCTTCATGTGGACTTGGCCCTTGACCTTGATCGGGCCGAACTGGTTCTCCGGCGCGCACTCCTTGTCGTCGGGCTGGGGCTCGAGCTGGCCGGGGGTGCCCATCACGATCACGTCGCCCGGGCGCAGCTTCATGCCGGTCGAGAGGTAGTGGATCACCTGCTCGATGTTGAACAGCATGTCGTTCAACGGCGTGCGCTGGCGCTCCTTGCCGTTCAGGCGGGTAACCAGGGTCTTGTCGTAGGGGTTGCCGAACTCGTCGGGGGTCATCAGCCACGGGCCGAAGCTGCCCGAGCCCTCGAAGTTCTTGCCGAGGCCGAACTGGCGGTTGTGCGACTGGAAATTGCGCGTCGAGCCCTCGTTGTAGCAGGCGAAGCCGGCGATGTGGCTGGCCGCCTTGTCGACCGGGATGTGGCGGCCGGCGCGGCCGATGATCACCGCGAGCTCGCCCTCGTAGTCGTAGGCACGCTCCACCTCCGGCGGCGGGCAGAGCAGCGGCTGCAGGTGGCCGACCTGGCTGCCGGGATGACGGATGAAGACGTGCGGCCACTCGCGCGAGGTGGTGAGACCGGTCTCCTCGATGTGGCGCTTGAAGTTGAGTGCCAGCGCCCAGATCACGTGCGGGTCGGGCACCACGGGGTCGAGCGTGACGTCGGCGAGCCGCAGGTCCGCCGCCTTGCCGCGCGCGGCGGCGCCGGCGCGCGCCACCCCGCCCTCCATCTCCAGCAGCCCGCGCATCGATCGCGGCAGGTCGGGCGCCGCCTTGGGCAGCGCGACGAAGCCGGTGTCGTCGGTCATCACGCCGACGCCGGCCTCGCTCTTGTGGCGGTAGGAAATCAACCGCATGATCGTGCCTCCCTGTCCCGTGCTTGTTGGAGCTTTGCGTCATGGTGACACCCCGGCGACGGCCGCGCAATCGGCGGCGCTGGCGGGCACGCGCCGATGGATGACCTGACCGAGACGCTGCAGCGCGGCGCGGCGCTGCACCGCGCGGGCCGCCTGGACGAGGCGGCCGCGATCTACGAGGCGGCGCTGGCGCGGCAGCCGGCGCACCCGGCCGCGCTGGCGCTGTCGGCGCAGCTCGCGCTCGACCGCCGCGACCCGGCGCGCGCCGCCGAGATGTTCCGGCGCGCCGTCGCGGTGCGCCCGCAGGACGCCGAGCTGTGGACGGCGCTCGGCATCGCGCTGCGCGTGGCCGGTGCGTTCGACGACGCCGTGGCGCCGCTGGAGACCGCGGCGCGGCTGGCGCCGCAGAGCGTGGAGATCGCGAGCCACCTGGCGCTCGCCTGCCAGATGGCGGGACGGCATGCCGACGCGGAAGCCGTCTATCGCCAGATCGCGGCGCAGACCGGCGCGGCGTTCGCGCTGCTCGGCCTCGGCGTCGCGGTGAAGGCGCAGGGCCGGCTGGACGAGGCGATCGACGCCTACCGCGCCGCCACGGAAGCCGACCCGGCGCTGGCGGAGGCGCACGGCAACCTGGGCATCGCACTGCAGGCCGCTGGCCGGCTGGACGAGGCGCTGGCCGCCTACCGCCGCGCGCTGGAGCTCAACCCCGACTTCTTCCGCAAGATCGCGCAGGAGATCGCCATCGCCGGCAAGGGCATCGTGTGGCGCAACCCGCAGGCGATGCTGGACGAGCTGGGGCTGCCGGCCGTCGGAAAGGCCTAGCTGCGCTCCTGCCTGAACCGCGTGCGGTAGACGCCGGGAACGGCCTTCACTTCCGCCTTCAGCGCGCGCGATTCCGCCTCTTCCGCCGCGGTCATCGGCGCGAACGACAGGTCCAGGTGCTCGCGGCGCACCGGGATGCACTGGGCGATCGGGGTGCCCCTGGGCAGCACGCCGGCGAAGCCGTCGTCGACCCACTGCGCCGGCAGCTCGACCGGCAGGTCGTGGTAGGCATCGGTGTCCACCAGTCCCGACAGGGTGCGGAACGGCAGGTCGGGCCGGTTGAGCGGGTGGGTGAACAGGAGCGACCAGCCCGGCTCGGTCCGGATGCGCCAGAAGTTGTGGAACTTGAGCACGTAGTCCTCGCCGCGCGCGAGCGGGCTGCCCGCCACCTGGGTGGCGAAGTGGAAGCTCATCGGCGATTCCGGATGCGACCAGTCCCAGGTGAAGCGGCCGTCGGCGACGTGGATGTCGGCGGCGAGCGGGATGACGAAGCCGTGCGCCATCGCATCGACGAACGGCGGGCACTGCTTGACGGTGCGGTCGTCGGGATGGCCGGCGACCGGCACCGCGGACGCCATCTCGCGCAGCCAGCCCGGCAGCGCGCGGCGCGCGGGCTCCGGGCGCGGCAGGACGTCGTAGAGCGAATCCGGGCAGGCGAACGTGACGTTCATGCGGCCGCGTTCAGTCGCGCGACCACTTGGTGCGCGCCTTGGGCACCGGCTTGCCGTCGACCCGGATCTCGTCGACGTTCTCGTTGCAGAACGCGATCAACCCCCGGATCTTCGGACATTCCGGGATCGGTTCGGGATAGGACCACGCGATGTCGGGGAACGACTTGCCGGCGACCGTGGCGGCCCAGTAGCGGGCGATGCCCTTGTATGGGCAGCGGCTCTGCGTGCCGCTCGGCGACAAGAGGTCCATCCGCACGTCCTCCTCGGGGATATAGTAGCGGGTGGGCAGCCCGGTCTCGAACAGGAAATGGGCGCGGTCGGACTTCGCCACCGTCTCGCCGCCGAGGACGACCTCGACCGGGCGATGGCTGAGGATCGCATCGACCCGCTTGTACGGATCGCGCGGGTGGACGAAGACCTCCTCGTCCTCCTCGTACCAGTGCTCCACCCGGTTCCAGTAGAAGGCGACCGTGCCCTTGATCGGCAGGCACTCCTCGAACGGGTCCTTGTAGCCCCACACCGCGTTCTCCGCCGAGCGGTCGCCGACCGCGATCGTCCAGTACGACGCATCGCCCTTGTACGGGCAGTGCGTGCGGTGGTCGGTCGGCGCCATCAGGTCCATCCGCACGTCGGCCACCGGGAAGTAGTAGACCGGCAGGTGTTTCTGCTCCAGCAGCAGGAGCGCGCGGGTGGAATCGGCGACCGTCTCGCCGCCGAACGCCACGCGCACGCGGCGCGGGCTCTGCTCGATGACGATGCGGTAGGTCGGGTTCTTGACGAAGCCGGGCGCCTTCAGTGCCGTCGCCATGGCGGTCCTCCGGTTCGGTTGCCTGCGCTCAATATGCGACGCCGCGCCGACGCGGGCAATCGGCGCGGCTCACTCCTTGGGCCGGGGCTGTTCCGGCACCGGCTCGCCGCCGGCGCCGAGGCTGAAGATCTTGCGCAGGATGCCGGGCGTGATCGCGGCGAGCGGGTTGACGCTGATCTTCGGGTCGTCCAGCGCCCCGCTCATCGTATACGTCGCGGCGAACACGCCGGAGCCCTTCTCGCCGGTCAGGATGGTGCCGATGATCGGCAGGTTGCCGAGCAGGCTGTTGACGCCGTAGGCCGGCACGATCGTGCCGTCGAGCGCGATGGCGCGCTTGTCGAGGTCGATGCTGCCGCTGCCGGTCATGCCGACATCGGAGCCCACCGCGCGCGCATCCTCCAGGGTCACCTTCTGGTCGCGGAACTTGAACGGCACCTCCAGCTTGGAGAAGCGCGAGCCCTTCAGCACCTTGCCCGAGGCGTCGACGACCTGGGTCTCCTCGAACAGCCGCGCCAGCGAGGGCGCGTCGACCACGTTGAATTCGTCGAGGTCGAGCCGGCCGTCCCACGGCGCGGAGTCGCTGGGGCGCGCGGCCGACAGCTTCAGGTTGCCGCCGTGGATGTTGTCGAGGAGGCCGAGGCCGCGCACCGTGGCGCCGCCGTCGGTCGAGGTGAGCGACAGCCGGTCCGCCGTTCCCTCGCGCACGAACTGCGCGCGCGTCATCGGCGCCGCCGCGTTGGTGCCCGCCAGGTTCATCCGGCTCCATGCGCGGCCGTCGTACTCGATCGTGCCGCTGACGCCGTCGGCCGGCGGGATCGAGCCCAGCAGCGCGCGGCCGAGCTTGATCGAGACGCGTGTCGGCGGCAGCGACATCGGCTTGCCGCCGCCGCCGCCCGGCGGCTCGATGAGCGGCCCGGCATCGAACCTGGCGCCCTCCACCGCGACGTCGAGGCCGCCGTCGGGGCGGCGCGCCAGGGTGGCGCCGACGTCGGTCTCGCCGACCTTGAGGCTGTCGAGCCGCGCCGCGGCGACCGCCTTGCCGTCCGCGGCCATGGTGAGGGATCCGCGCGCGGCGAGCCCGCCCGCGTCGATCTCGATGGCGCGCAGGCCGCGCAGCCGCTCTCCGTCCATCGCCAGCACGACCGAGGCCTTGCCGTCGGCCCCGGCCGGCTTCGACCAGTTCAGCGGCTCCAGAGCGAGCGCGGCGCGCTCCAGCCCGAGCGTCGCCGTCGCCTCCGCAGCGCCGCCGCGCATCTGCCGGTAGTCGAGGTCGACCGCGACGCTGCCGGTCAGGTAGGGCGCCGTGTCGAAGCCGAGCGACTGGCGGCCCGCGGCGTCCAGCGCGGCGGTCAGCCGATAGGTGCGCGCCGGCTTCTTCGTGTCGGTGAAGTTCTCGTTCCACACCACCTTCGCCGGCACGCCCGCGACACGCACGTCGCCGTTGGCCGTCATCGCGTTCTGGTCGACCTGCAGCCGCCACGCGCCGTCGGTCACGTCGCGGCCAAGAAAGGCGCCGCCCAGGGTCACGTCGCGCAGGGTCGAGGTCGCCTTGATCGCGATGTCGTCGAACTTCAGCGCATCGATCAGCGGAAAGCGCATCGTCAGACGCGTCGCGCCGTTGCCGGCGGTCTTGGCCGGATCGATGCCGATCTTGCCCAGCAGGTTGAGCCGCGGATGGGCAAGCAGGTTAAGCGCGTCGCGCAGCGGTCCCTGGATGTTGATGTCGAGCGCAAGCCGATGGTCGGTCCCCTCCAGCCCGGTGAACGCGAGCGTGCCGTCCGGGATGCGCAGGTCGTCGAGCCGGCCGCCCTTGACCGCGAAATCGAAGCGGTCGGTACCGAACGTCACTGTGGCGCTGGCGTCGCGCACCGGCGGCATCGGGTCGAGATAGCGCACCGTCGCGCCCGACATCCGCATCGTGCCTTTCATCGCGTCGACCGCGACCGCGCCGGCGCCTTCGCGCGGGATGCGCAGGCGCGCCGTCGCCGCGGCTTCATCGACCGTGCCGTCGCGCAGGTTGGCGACGATCCAGTTGCGGCCGTTGCGCGCCGCGTTCTCCGGCCACAGCGCACCCAGCGCATTGATCGGGACACCGCGTGCCGCGACCTCCCCGTCGATCAGCATGTTCTCGTCGTTACGCCCGACCGTGGCCTTCGCGGTCATGACCGCACTGCCGAGATCGGCGCGCAGTTCCTCGACGGCGAGCTGCTGCGCCGCGCGCGAGAAGCTGCCGCGCGCCGCGATCGCGCGCACCGGCAACCCCTTGGGCCACAGGTCGGGCGCGTTGAGGCGTCCGTCGCTCGTCGTGACGTCGAAAGTGGCGGCGAGGATGCGCCCGTCGATGTCGAAGTCGATCCCCACCTTCCCGCCGAGCTTCGCGTCCAACGCGGCGACCGGTGCGAGATCGGCGCTGAGCTTGGGCAGCTCGCCCGGATCAAGCCCCGCGAACCGGATTTCGCCTTTGCCCGTCGTCTCGCCGAGGCGGATCTCCGCCCTGCCCTCGAACCGCGACGGCCGCTCGCCGAGCGACACGTCCACCGCGAAGGTGCCGACCAGCCCTTCCGGGCCCTGGACCAGGTCGGCGACGTCGAGCCGGGCGCGCCAGCGGGTGCGGCTGCGCTGATCGTCTACGGACAGCGCCGCGCGCAGGATGCGCACCGATTCGAGCCGGCCGAGCCGGCCGCGGCCCGCCGGGCTCGACATCAGGTCGGTGACGAAGTCGGCCATGCCCGATCCGCCCGCGTCCTGCTCGCTGCCGGCGAGATCGAGCTGCACGACGCCCGACGCGTCACGCCGCACGGCGACCCGCGGCCCGATGAGGTCGATCCGGGTCGGCGCGATGGTGCCGACGATCAGGTCGCGGAACGACAGGTTGACCGCGACTTCGGGGAACACGGCGTGGGTGCGCCCGTTCGCATCGTGCACGCGCACCCCATCGGCGCGCACCACCACGACGCCGGCGTCGGGCACCCAGGCGATCGAGCTGCCGGCGATGTCGACCTCCATCGGCTTGGCGAGGTCGCGCAGGAAGTCCTCGACATAGGGCGCCAGGAAGCCGATCTGGACCGGCCCCTGGCCGATCCGCCAGACCGCAAACGCGACCAGCACGACGACCGCCACGAGGCAGGCCGCCACCACTTCCAGGAGCACGCGGGGGGAACGGTTCAGCATGCCGGCCGCCGGCTTGACCCCGCCGGCAGCGTGCCGCAGTCTCTGCCCGCCATGGCTCCGATCGCCGATGCCCTCATCCGCGACCCCGACCGCTACCCGCGTCCGGCATCCGAGACCGATGCCGACCGGGGGCTGGCGCAATGGGCGGAAGCGGCCGCCGCCGAACCGGCGCTGGCCGCCGTCGCCGACGACCCGCTGGGCCGCCGCCTGCTGTGCGCGGTGTTCGGCAACAGCCCGTATCTCACGCGCCTGCTCCTCAGCGACCCGGGGTATGCGACGTTCCTGTTCGACGCCGGCCCGGATGCGGCGCTCGCCCGCGCCCTCGACGCAATGCGCGCCGAACCGCCCGGTTCCCTCGACACCGCGGCGCTCATGCGGACCTTGCGGCGGGCGAAGCGGCAGGCGTCGCTGGCGATCGGGCTCGCCGATGTCGCGGAATCATGGGGCGGAGCGCAGGTCACCGTCGCCTTGTCCAGCACCGCGGAAACGGCCCTGAAGGCCGCGACGGCGCATCTCCTGTCGCGCGCGCATGCCGCCAACGACCTCCGCCTTGCCCATCCCGACGATCCCGAGCGCGACTCCGGCCTGATCGTCCTGGGGATGGGAAAGCTCGGCGCATGCGAGCTGAACTACTCGAGCGATATCGATCTGGTCATTCTCTACGATCACGAACGCACCGTCTACACCGGCAAGGACAGCCTGTCGCGCTGCATGGTTCGGCTGGCCAGGGAACTGGTGCGGGTGATGGAGGAGCGCACCGGCGACGGCTACGTCTTCCGCACCGACCTCCGGCTGCGGCCCGACCCGGCGTCCACGCCGCTCGCCGTCTCGGTGATCGCCGCCGAGACCTATTACGAGAGCACCGGCCAGAACTGGGAGCGGGCGGCGATGATCAAGGCCCGCCCGGTCGCCGGCGACCTCGCCGCCGGCAGGCGGTTCGTGGACTACCTGCGGCCGTTCCTGTGGCGGCGCAACCTCGATTTCGCCGCCATCCAGGACATCCATTCGATCAAGCGCCAGATCAACGCCCACAAGGGTGGCGCGGCGATCGCCATCCGCGGCCACAACGTCAAGCTGGGCCGCGGCGGCATCCGCGAGATCGAGTTCTTCGCCCAGACCCAGCAGCTGATCTGGGGCGGCCGAGACCCGGCGCTGCGGCTGGCCCAGACCTGCCCGGCGCTGGAGCGGCTGGCGACGGCCGGCCACATCACCTCCGACGTCGCGGCGCGACTGACCTACGCCTACTGGTTCCTGCGCCGGCTGGAGCATCGGCTCCAGATGGCCGACGACCAGCAGACCCATACGCTGCCGGAAGACGACGCCGGGCTCGACCGGATCGCCGCGTTCATGGGCTTCGCCGACGCCGGGAGCTTCTGCGGGACGCTGGAGTCCGTCCTGCGGCTGGTGGAGGAGGAGTACGCCCACCTGTTCGAGGAGGCGCCCGACCTGTCCGGCCCCGGCAACCTGGTGTTCACCGGGGCGGACGACGATCCGGAGACGCTCAACACCCTGACCGGCCTGGGCTATCAGGCGCCGTCGACGGTGGCGGCGGTGGTGCGCGGCTGGCACCACGGGCGCTATCGCGCCACGCGGTCGACCCGGGCCAAGGAGATCCTGACCGAGCTGATGCCGAGCCTGCTCGCCGCCCTCGGCCGCACCGCCGACCCCGACGCGGCGCTGCGCAAGTTCGACGAATTCCTCGCCGGGCTGCCGGCGGGGGTCCAGCTGTTCTCCCTGCTGCACAGCCGGCCGGGCCTGCTCGACCTCCTGGCCGCGATCATGGGCTCCACCCCGCGCCTCGCCGAATGGCTGTCGCGCTACCCGGCTCTCCTGGACGCCATCCTGGGCGCCGGCGGGCTGGACCCGGACTCCGACCCGGCCTCGCTCGACGCCGAGGTCGCGACGGTGCTGGAGCAGGCGCGCGACTTCCAGGACGTGCTCGACGGGCTGCGACGGTGGAACAGCGAGCGGATCTTCCGCATCGGCGTGCGGATGATCGAGGGCTCGATCGACCCGGAGACCGCCGGCACTGCGCTCGCCGGCACGGCCGACGCCGTCCTGCGGGCCGTCCTGCCGGCGGTGGAACGCGATTTCGCGCGCCAGCACGGCCGCATCCCCGGCGCCGGCATCGCCATCATCGCGTTCGGCAAGCTCGGCGGGCGCGAGATGATGGTCGGCTCCGACCTGGACCTGGTGTTCGTCTACGACGCCGGCGACGCGGCCGAAGCGTCCGACGGCGCGCGGCCGCTGACGCCGGGGCACTACTACTCGCGGCTCAGCCACCGGCTGATCGGCGCCATCACCGCGCCGACCGCGGAAGGCAAGCTCTACGAGGTCGACATGCGGCTGCGCCCGTCGGGCAATGCCGGGCCGATCGCCAGCGCGCTCGCCGCCTTCGCGCAGTACCACCAGGAGGCGGCGTGGACATGGGAGCACATGGCGCTGACCCGCGCCCGGGTCGTCGCCGGCCCGCCCGGCCTCGCCCGGCGGATCGACTCCGCGGTGCGCGCCGCCCTGGCGGCGCCGCGCGATGCGGACAAGCTGGTGCGCGACGTCGCGGACATGCGCGCTCGCATGGCGCGCGAGCTCAAGCCCAAGTCGCTGTGGGACGTCAAGCACCTGCGCGGCGGGCTGGTGGACGTCGAGTTCATCGCCCAGTATTTGCAGCTTCGCCATGCGGCGGAGCGGCCGGAGATACTGTCCACCAACACATCGGCGGCGCTGGCGCGGCTCGCCGACGCCGGCTTCCTGGAGCCCGGCACGGCGCAGGAGCTGATCGCGGCGGTGCGGCTGTGGCGGCAGGTGCAGGGCATCTTGCGGCTCAGCCTGACCGGCGATTTCGACGAAGCCAGCGCGCCGGAGGGCCTGAAGCGGCTGCTCGCCCGCGCGTCCGGCGCGGTTGACTTCATGGCGCTGCGCGACACCATCACCGCCACCGCGGAAAGCGCCCACGCCCACTTCGTGCGACTGATCGAGGCGCCGGCGGCCGAGCAAGGGAGGACCTGACGATGACGGTCAATGTGGGCGACAAGGCCCCGGATTTCACGCTGCCGTCCGACGGCGGCGGCAAGGTCTCCCTCAAGTCGCTCAGGGGCAAGAAGGTCGTGCTCTACTTCTATCCGAAGGACGACACGCCCGGCTGCACCACCGAGGCCTGCAGCTTCCGCGACGCGATGCCCGACTTCCGCAAGGTCGACGCGGTCATCATCGGCATCTCGAAGGACAGCGTCGCGCGCCACGACAAGTTCAGGGCCAAGTACAACCTGCCCTTCGCGCTGGCCTCCGACGAAGACGGCGAGATCGTCGAGGCCTACGGCTCGTGGGTCGAGAAGAGCCTCTACGGCAAAAAGTACATGGGCATCGACCGCTCGACCTTCCTGATCGACGGCAAGGGCGTGATCCGCAACATCTGGCGCAAGGTCAAGGTCAACGGCCACGTCGAGGACGTGCTGAAGGCCGCGAAGGCGCTGTAGCGGCTCAGGCCCGCCGCGCGCGCAGATACGGCACTGAACCGGCCATCAGGGCGCCGAGGGCGCCGGCGAGCGCGATCGCCATCATCGGGTACGGCGTCCCGTCGGAGGTCAGGCCGAAGATCTGCGTCATCGCCGCCGAGAAGGCGAACTGCATGAAGACGGCGATGCCGGAGGCGGTGCCGGCAAGCGTGCGGTCGATGCCCATCGCGCCGGTCTGCGCCGAGGGCAGCGACAGCCCCTGCGCGAAGGTGACGAAGAACCCCGGCACGAACAGGGTCAACGGCACCAGCAGGTCGGCCAGCACGAAGAAGGCCTCCGCGATCGCCGCGACGACCAGCACCAGCGAGCCGACCAGCACCATCGTCTCGCGCCGGACGCGCCCGCCGATGCGGCCGGCGATGAAGCTGCCGCTGAGAAATCCGAGCGGGAACGCCAGGAAGTAGAGGCCGTACTCGGTCGCCGGGCGCTGCAGGTAGTCCTTCATCACGAACGACGCGCCCGCCGCCATGGTGAAGAACACGCCGGTCGCGAAGCCCATCTGGAGGACATAGCCCGAGAAGGTGGCGTTGGCGAACAGCCGCCGGTAGCCGAGCAGCAGCCGGTGCAGGCTGACCGCCGCGCGCTGCGCCGGCCGCGTCTCGAACGCCGCGACCCACACCAGCACCGCGATCGCCGCGCCGAAGCCGAGCGCCAGCACGAACACGCTGCGCCAGCCGAACAGGTCCACCAGCAGCCCGCCCAGCGGCGGCGCGATCATCGGCCCCAGCGTGTAGGCCATCGTGAGGTAGGCGAGCGTGCGGACCAGCCGTTCCGGCGGGAACACGTCGTGCGCCATGGTGCGCGACAGGGTGATGCCGCAGGCGGCGCCGACCGCCTGCAGCGCGCGCCCGGCCAGCAGCACCTCGATCCGCCATGCGACGGCCGAGAGCGCCGTCCCGGCCAGGAACAGCCCGACCCCGGTCAGCAGCAGCGGGCGCCGCCCGTAGCGGTCCGACAGGGTGCCGTAGACCAGCGTCATCGCCGCCATGATCAGGAGCACCAGCGACGCCGCGGCCTGCGCCAGCGCGTCGGATATGCCGAACGCCGCGCGCACCGCCGGCATCGCCGGGAAGAAGATGTGCACGGCAAGCGGCGCCAGGAAGCTGATCGACGCCAGCGCGGCGACGAACGGCAGGCCGGGATGCGAGGCGGCGGTTCTTTGCATGGAGCGGACTGGGGTGCGGCCGGCGTCAGACGGGGGAATGCAGCGATGGCGCGGCCACCCACCTCACCCTCCCCGCCGCGTTGCGGCGGGCCCCGTCCCTCTCCCCCCTGACAGGGCGGAGAGGGCGCGCGCGCAGCGAGCGGGTGAGGCGGGTGGCCCTGCTGCCGGTCTTCATGCCGGAATCTTCAGATCCGCGGCCAGCGCGGCGAGGAAGCCGGCCGCCTCGCCGCCGTTGACGACGCGGTGGTCGAAGGTGAGCGAGATCGGCATCATCCGGCGCACCGCCGGGGCGTCGTCCACCGCGACGACGCGTTTGGCGATGCGGCCGGCGCCGATGATGGCGACCTGCGGCGGGATGACCACCAAAGCGGCGAAGCGGCCGGCGCCGAACAGGCCGAAATTGGACAGGGTGATGGTGGCGCCGCGCATCTCCTCCGCCGGGATCTGGCGGGCGGCGATGGCCTGCTTCATCGCCTCGACGCCGCGGCGCAGGTCGGCCTCGCTGCGTCCCCCGATGTCGCGCATCACCGGCACGAACAGGCCGTCGTCGGTGTGGACCGCGATGCCGAGGTCGACCTTGCGGTGCAGCCGCCGGCTGCCTTCGCGGCTGTCGAACCAGGCGTTCAGCGCCGGCTGCGCCGCGCAGGCGGCGGCGATGGCGCGGATCAGGCGGATCGTCACATCGGCGCCGCCGGCCCATGCATCGACGTCCACCTCGTCAACGACGGTGGTGGGCACCACCTCGGCATGCGACTGCGCCATCTTCTGCGCCATGACGCGGCGGACGCCGCGCAGCGGCTCGGGCGGCACCATCTCGGACAGCGACTGCGCCACGCGCTCGACGTCCGCGGCGGTGATCGCGCCTTCCGGGCCGCTCGCGTCGACGGCGGCGAGGTCGACGCCGAGCTTGCGCGCCAGCGCGCGCACCGCCGGCGTCGCCTTGACGCGCACCGGCGCCGCGGTCTCGCCCACCGTGGTCTCGTCGATGCGCTGGGACTCGCGCGCGAGCTCGCCGACGATGCCGCCGGAATCCACCGGCGCGGCGGTGTCGAACTCCACCAGCGGCGCGCCGATCTTCACCACCTGGCCGGGCGCGGCGTGCAGCTTCACCACGCGGCCCGCCGCCGGCGCCGGGATCTCCACCACCGCCTTGTCCGTCTCGACCGACACCAGCGGCTGGTCGGCGACGACGTGGGCGCCGGGCTCCACGTGCCAGCTCACGATCTCGGCCTCGTGCAGGCCCTCGCCGAGGTCGGGCAGCTTGAAGGTTGTCATGCGCAACGGTCCCCGTCTCAGCCGAACTTCACCACGCGCCGCGCCGCCGCGACGATGCGGCGCTCGGAGGGAATGTAGGCGTTCTCGAGCTTGGGCAAGGGGACGACCGTGTCGTAACCGGCGACCCGGACGACCGGCGCGAGCAGCGACAAAAGCCCGTGCTCGGCGACCAGCGCGGCGACCTCCGCGCCGACGCCCGCCGTCAGCGCCGCCTCGTGGACGATGACGCAGCGGCCGGTCTTGGCGACCGAGTCGAGGATGGTCCTGGAATCGAGCGGCTTCAGGGTCGCGACGTCGATCACTTCCGCCGCGATGCCTTCGGCCGCCAGCGTGTCGGCCGCCGCCATCGTCTCCTTAACGCAGGCGCCCCAGGTCACCAGCGTCACGTCGGTCCCCTCGCGCAGCACGAAGCAGACGTCGAGCGGCAGCGCCTTGCCGTCGTCGGGCACGGCCTCGCGCACCGCGCGGTAGAGGCGGGTCGGCTCCAGGAAGATCACCGGGTCGGGGTCGCGGATCGCCGCCAGCAAGAGGCCGTAGGCGCGCGCCGGCGACGACGGCACCACCACCCGCAGGCCGGGGGTGTGGACGAACATCGCCTCGGTGCTCTCCGAATGGTGCTCGGGCGCGCGGATGCCGGCGCCGGTCGGCATCCGCACCACCATCGGGCACGACAGCCGGCCGCGGGTGCGGTTGCGCAGGCGGGTGGCGTGGTTCACCACCTGGTCGACGATCGGGTAGGCGAAGCCCATGAACTGGATCTCGGCGACCGGCTTCATCCCCGCGCCGGCCATGCCGACGGCGAGCCCGGCGATCATCGCCTCCGCGAGCGGCGTGTCGACCACGCGCTGCGGCCCGAAGCGGTCGAGCAGGCCGAGGGTGGCGCGGAACACGCCGCCGTCCTTGCCGACGTCCTCGCCCAGCACCACCACGCCGTCGTCGTCTGCCATGGCGCGGTGCAGCGCGCGGTTGACCGCGCCGACCAGCGTGATGTCGTCGCTGTCGGCGTCAGCCATCGGCGTCCTCCGCCAGCCGCGCGCGCTGGTCGGCATAGGCGGCCGGCAGGGTGGCGTAGAGGTGATCGAACATGTCGGTCGGCCGCGGCGGCGGCAGCGCCAGATAGGCGTCGCGCGCCGCGTCGATCTCCGCCTTCACGGCGTTGATAAGCGCCTCCTCGTCGTCCTTGGTCCACCAGCCCCTCGCGCCGAGAAAACTGCGCAGCCGCACCAGCGGGTCGAGCGCCCAGTGCGCGCTGACCTCCGCCTCGGTGCGGTAGCGGGTCGCGTCGTCGGCGGTGGTGTGGTCGGACAGCCGGTAGGTCAGCAGCTCGATCAGCCGAGGTCCGCCGCCGGCGCGCGCCGCCTCCACCGCCTCGCCGACGACATGGCGGACGGCGATGATGTCGTTGCCGTCGGCCTGCTCGCCCGGGATGCCGGCGGCGATCGCCTTCTGGGCCAGCGTCTCGGCGGCCGACTGCGCGGCGCGCGGCACCGAGATCGCCCAGCCGTTGTTGACCACCACGAAGACGGCCGGCAGCTTCCACACGCCGGCGACGTTGATCGCCTCGTAGAAGTCGCCTTTCGAGGTCGCGCCATCGCCGAGCACGCAGACCGCGACCCGCTTCTCGCCGCGGCGCTGGAACGCGAAGGCGGCGCCGGCGGCATGGGGCACATGGCTGGCGATCGGGATCGAGGGCGGGAAGTCGGCGCGCGGGCCCTTCCAGTCGTAGCCGCGCTCGTCGCCGGACCACATCTGGAACAGCTCGACCAGGGTGACGCCGCGGCACAGGAACGTCCCCTGCTCGCGGTAGGTCGCGAACAGCACGTCCTCGGGCTTCATCGCGGCGCCGATGCCGACGCTTGCCGCTTCCTGGCCCAGCGAGGACGGGAAGGTGCCGAGCTGGCCGGTCCGCTGCAGCGAGACGGCGCGCGCGTCGAATTGCCGCGTCATGTGCATGGCGCGGTACATCGCGACCAGCCCCTCGCGGTCCTCGCCCAGGGGCGGCAGCGGGCCGAGCGGCCGGCCGTCCTTGTCGAGGAAGCCGCGCCGCGCGATCTCGAACCGCGCGACCACGCGCGATTGCGGACCCGCCGGCGTCGGACCTGGCTCGGCGGCGTCGGGCGCGGCCGTCATCGCGATCTCCCTGCAGACACGGAATCGAAACGTGGGCACGCCTGCGCGCGCGCGCAAGTCGCGGCGCGACGCAGGCAGCGACCTTAGGCGGCGGGCCGACTCGGGTCAACGCGACGGCCGGCCGCCATGATGCAGCGCAGCAATGGGTCAGGGCGCGGGCGCGCGTTCGGTCGGCGCGGCGGGTGCGGGGCGCGGCGTCTTGCCCTTCAGCTTGAAGACGAAGCTGATCACCTCCGCCACGGCCTTGTAGTGCTCCTGCGGGATCTCCTCGTCGATCTCGACCGTGGCGTAGAGCGCCTGGGCGAGCGGCTTGTTCTCGACGATCGGGATGCCGTGCGCCTTGGCGACCTCGCGGATGCGCAGCGCCAGGCTGTCGGCGCCCTTGGCGATCACCAGCGGCGCCGTCATCTTGTGCAGCTCGTATTTCAGCGCGATGGCGAAGTGGGTCGGGTTGGTCACCACCACCGCCGCCTCCGGCACCCGCGCCATCATGCGCCGGCGCGCCCGCTCCTGGCGGATCTGCTTCAGCTTGCCCTTGATGTGCGGATCGCCTTCAGTCTGCTTGAACTCCTCCTTCAGCTCCTGGCGCGACATGCGCATCTCCTTCAGGAACTTGAAGCGCTGGAACAGGTAGTCGAGGATCGCGACGACGGTCACCACCGCGACGACGCCAACCAGGAGCCGCACCGTCAGCGAATAGGTGCGGTCCATCATGGTGACGACGTCGCTCATGACGAGCTGCTCGATGTCCTTGAGCGACGGCGCGACCAGCATGGTGCCCACCGCGCCGACGATGGCAATCTTCGCAAGTCCCTTCAGGAACTCGACCACCGAACGCGACGAGAAGATGCGCTTGACGCCGGCGAGCGGCGAGATCTTCTCGAGCTTGGGCTTGATCGGCTCGGCGGACACCACGAGCCCGCTCTGCAGCAGCGAGGCGCCGACCGCGGCGAGAACCAGGATGACCAGCGGCGCGATCAGGACCAGCATCGCGTCGCCGAGCAGCGCCGTGGCGACGGCCATCGCGCCGCCGCGATCGACGGAAATCTCGCCGCTCTTCTCCAGGACGGCGGCGAAGCGATGCGACAGGGTGTGGGCCATGCCGGGCGCCAGCATCGCCACGACGATCGTGGCCGCGATGATCACGAACCAGTGGTTGACCTCGCGCGAGGAGACGACCTGGCCCTTCTGCCGCGCGTCCTCCAGCCGGCGCGGTGTCGGGTCTTCTGTTTTCTGTGAATCGTCGTTGTCGCTCTCGGCCATCAGCGCAGTCCCATCAGTCCGCTGAAGGTGTCCTGGAACGAGCCGAGGAAAAGGAGCCCGCCGGCCGACAGCGTCAGCGCCATGACGACGAAGGACAGCAGGATCTGCGCCGGCACCGCCACGAAGAAGAGCTGGATCTGCGGCATCAGCCGCGACAGGAGGCCGAGCCCGACCTGGAACAGGAGGCCGATGACGATCAGCGGCGCGGCGATCTGCATGCCGATCGCGAAGCTTGCGGCCATGACGCGCAGGCTCGCATCGGAAAAGTCCGCCAGCGGCAGGCCGCGGCCGGGCTGGAAGAGCTGATAGCTGTCCGCAACCGCCAGGATCATCAGGTGGTCGAGGCTGGAGGCGAAGATCAGGAACACGCCCAGGAGGTGCAGGAACGCCGCGACCAGCGTGCCCTGCTGCGCGCTGGCCGGATCGAACAGCGCGGCGTTGCCGAGGCTCGCCTGGAAGCCGATGATGGTGCCCGCGATGTGCATGGCGGTCATCACCATCCGCGCCAGCATGCCGATGAACAGCCCGATCACCGCCTCGCCGATCACCAGGACCGCCAGGCCGGCGAGCGTCGCCGGCAGGCTTACCAGCGCGGGCGCCACCGTCGGCGTCACGACCACGGTCGTCGCCGCGGCGATCACCAGCCGCACGCGCGCCGGCACGAACGCCTCGCCGAAGCCGGGCAGCAGCACGAACGTCGAGCCGATGCGCGCGAAGACGAGCAGCAGCGCGAACAGGTTGCCGCCCAGCAGCTCGTTGAGCATGCGCCTCAGCCGATGTTGATGATGCGGTCGGCCAGTCGCTCGGTGAACCCGGTCAGCACCGACAGCATGAACGGCAGCAGCAGGATCAGCGACAGCATCGCCACGATGATCTTGGGCACGAACACCAGGGTCTGTTCCTGGATCTGGGTCAGCGCCTGGATCAGCGAGATCGCAAGGCCGACGATCAGCGTGACCAGCATGACCGGCGCCCCGACCTGCAGCAGCACGAAGATGGTCTCGCGCGAGACCTCGAGGATTTCGGTCGTGTTCATGAGGCGAAATGAAGCGTTAACGTTAATGCCGGCGAGCAGGCGTCGCGCGAGCGGCGCGCGCCGTCAGATCGGCATGCGCACGATGTCCTGGTAGGCCTGGATCACGCGGTCGCGGATCGCGATCACGGTCTGCAGGGTGACGTCTGCGTTGTTGACCGCGGTCACCACGTCGGCAAGCTCCGCCTTGCCGGCGATCGCCGCCGCGCTCAGCTTCTCGGCGTTGTGGCCGACGTCGACGGCGCTCTTGAGGCCGTTCTCGACCAGCGAACCGAAGTCCTGGGCCGGATCCTGGCGCGCCGCCATGCCCGGCGCCTCGGCGGCCTTGGCCTGGCGCGCATAGGCGCCGACCGCGCTCGCGATGTTGATCGCCATTGCTGCTCCTATGCCTTCAGAAGATCGATGGTCTGCAGGATCATCTGCTTGGAGGCCTCGATCATATTGAGGTTGGCCTCGTAGGACCGCTGCGCCTCGCGCATGTCCATGAGCTCGATCAGCGACTTCACGTTGGGCGTCTGCACGTAGCCGGTTTCGTCGGCGGCCGGATGCTGCGGATTGTACTCGCGACCGAACTGGCCCCGATCGGGCATGATCTTGTCGACCTTGACCAGCTCGGCCCCGAGCGCGCGGTCGAGCGTGCTGGCGAAGGTCACCATCTTGCGCCGGTACGGCTCGGCGCCCGGCGCGTCGGGCAGCGAATCGGCGTTGGCGACGTTCTCGGCGATCACGCGCAGGCGCGTGCCCTGCGCCTTCATGCCGGCGGCCGAGATGTTGAGCGATTTGATCAGGTCCATGACTGCGGCTCCCGCCCCATTCAGCCGCCGCCGTTGCGGCCGATCGCCGTCTTGATCAGCGACAGGTGCTTGGCGTAGAGCGAGGAGGCGAGCTTGTAGCTGGACTGCGTCTCGGCGACCTTCATGAGCTGCTCTTCCAGCACCACCGAGTTGCCGGTGGGCGCGGTCTCGTACGTATTCTTCGTGGCCACGTCGCCGTTCGCGCCGCGCGGCGCGCGCGTCGGCGGCAGGTGATGGGCGTCGGTCGCGGCAAGGCTCAGCTTCGGCGCCTCCGGCTTCACGAGGCGCGCGAAGTCCTGCGCCTTCATGTCGTGCGGAACGAATTTCGGCGTGTCGGCGTTGGCGATGTTCTGGGCCAGCACTTCCTGGCGGCGCGTCAGCCAGTCCATGCGCTTGGTCGCCATCGCGAAGATCGGCAGCTTCGACAGGTCCATGGCGCGGGCGCGGGCTCGCTGCAAGTTTTACCGTAATTTAAATGTTTGCACGTCTGTGTTAATGAACCGTTTAGCGCGCGCCCGCGGGCGCGGTTGCGAAAGAGGCCCGATGCTCTACCTGACCAGGAAGGTCGGCGAAACCGTCGTCATCAACGACGACATCAAGGTGACGGTGGTCGAGGTCAAGGGACGCTCGATCAAGCTGGGCTTCGTGTTCCCGTCCGGCGTCTCGGTGCTGCGCGAGGAGCTGTACGACAAGATCCAGAGCGAGAACGTCGCCGCCGCCCAGGGCGGGCTCGACCTGTTCGATCCGGACGACGGCAAGAACGACGGATCGTAGCGCGGTCCCGCGACCGGCCGCCGCACCGCGCTTTACGCGATCTTAACCACGTTCGCTCACCCTGTCGGAACGGCGGGCGAGGCGCCGCCACCGGCATCCGCAACGGCACCGAAGGTTTCCGACCATGAGCGACGAGGCGGCCGCGGCCGCGCCCGCGCAGCTGAACGAAGCGATCCTCGAGGTGGCGGCCGCGCTGGACATCGCGCGCGAGGCGGTCGGCCGCGGCGACGTGATCGACCTCACCCGCATCGAAGGCCGGGTCGTCGAGCTGTGCGCAACCGCGCAGGCCGGCCCCGCCGGCAGTGCGCCGATCCTCAGGCCGGGCTTCGTCACCCTGATCGCCGCGCTGGAGGCGCTGCGCCTCGAGATCGTGCGGCAGCACACAGCGCTACGCGGCGAGCTGCAGGGCCTGTCCGAGCGCCAGCGCGCCTCCACCGCCTACGGCGGCACCCCGCGCAAGGGGCGCTAGCGAACGCGATGGGCGCCGCATCGCGACGCCGGCCGGCCGGACGCTGATGGATTACACTACCTACATCCGCTTCGTTGCCGCGCTGGTCTTCGTGCTGGCGCTGATCGGCGCCATCACCTGGCTGGTGCGCCGCCTCGGGCTCGCCGAACGCGGCCTGCGCAACGGCGGCCGCAACCGGCGGCTCGCGGTCGTCGAGACGCTGGCGATCGACGCGCGCCGGCGGCTGGTGCTGGTGCGTCACGACCAGACCGAGCATCTCATCATGATCGGCGGGACCGCCGACCTGGTGGTCGCCGGTCCACCGGGCAACCAGGGCGCGACGCCGGCCGCGCCCGCCGCTGCAACGGACGGCCCGTGACTCGCATCGCCGCGCTCCTCCTTCTCCTGGTCGCGCTCTGCGCGGCCGAGCCGGCGCTGGCCCAGTCGGTCACGCTCGATCTCGGCGGCGACGACGGCACCTCGACGGGGCGCATCGTCCAGCTCGTCGTGCTGATGACGGTGCTCAGCCTGGCGCCGTCGATCCTGGTGATGGTCACGTCGTTCACCCGCATCGTGGTGGTGCTGTCGTTCCTGCGCAGCGCGCTCGGCGTGCAGCAGACGCCGCCCAACGCTGTGATCATCAGCTTGGCCCTGTTCCTGACCGGCTTCGTGATGGCGCCGACCCTGGAGCAGTCCTACCGCGACGGCGTGGCGCCGCTGATGGAGAACAAGATCACCGAGACCGAGGCGATGCAGCGCAGCATGGGGCCGATCCGTGCCTTCATGGTGACCCACGTGCGCGAGCACGACCTGAAGCTGTTCATGGATATCGCCAACGCGCCGCCGCCGGCGACCGCGGCCGAGACGCCGCTGCGCGCCTTGATCCCGGCCTTCATGATCAGCGAGCTGCGCCGCGCCTTCGAGATCGGGTTCCTGCTGTTCCTGCCGTTCCTGATCATCGACATGGTGGTCGCCTCGCTCCTCATGTCGATGGGCATGATGATGCTGCCGCCGGTGATGATCTCGCTGCCGTTCAAGCTGATCTTCTTCGTGCTGGTCGACGGCTGGTACCTGGTCGCCGGCAGCCTGGTGCGCAGCTATGGCGGATAGCGGGCGGCGCCGGCCGCTTGCCACCTCACCCGCTCGCTGCGCTCGCACCCTCTCCCCCTGAGAAGGCGGAGATTTTGAGGAAGGCGGCCCCAGGCCCGTCAACCGGTCCGGTCAGTTCATCTCGCTGAGCGAAGCGGTGCGGATGCGCTCGCGGTACTGCGCCATGAAGGCGCGGAAAGTGTCGAGCTCGCCTGCCTTCATCGCGAACTCGCGGAACCGCGCCGGGTCCGGCAAGACCTCCCCCACCATGCCGCGGAACAGGTCGCCGACCGGGTTGCCGTCCATCGCCGCGCCGAACCGGGTGCGCAGCGCGGCCAGGCCGTCGCCGTCGTTGGCCAGCGTCAGCCCCACCGCGGCGCGCAGCACCAGGGCGGCCTGCGCCGCGTCGAGCTTCGCCGGGTCGGCGCCGTCGAGCAGCCGCAGCGCCGTGCGCGCGGCGTTCGGCCAGTCGCGGCGGCGCCAGTCGATATCGAGCCGCAGCGCCAGGACGTCCGCGCCGTCCAGCCCGTCGAGCCGCTTCAGCGCCTCGTCGTAGCGCTTCAGCTCGGCCAGCGCCTGCACCTCCAGCAGGCGGCGCTGGCGGACCAGCTCCGCCGGCGCGTCTGCGGCGGATGATGCGCCGAGCGCCTCGAGCGCCTCCGCCGGCTTGCGGTCGAACAAATGCAGCAGCGCCAGCCGCGCCCCGACGCGCGCCCGGGGCACGCCCTCCAGGCGGTGGCGCACCTGGTTGTCGAGCAGGTCCGCGGCCTCCGGCAGCAGGTCGACGCCGGCCAGCCGGTCGGCCAGGCGGCGGATCATCTCGTCGCCGTCGGCGCCCGACGGCGTCAACTCGCGGTAGTCCTCGTAGAGGCCCAGCGCGGCCACCGGCGGCAGGGAATCGGCAGCGCCGTCGAGGAACAGCCGGCGGAACAGCGCGCTCATCTCCTGCGCGACCGTCTGGGCGCCCTGGACCGCGCCGAAGTGCGTCGCGGCCGAGCGCAGCCGGCGCAGCGCATCGCGGTACTCGCCGCGCTCGGCGTGCAGCGCGGCGAGGCGGGTCAGCACGTCGAACTCGAAGACGTCGCCGCGCCAGGCGAAGGTCAGCCGCTCCAGCTCCGCCACCGCGTCGTCGGACGACATCGCGCCGCGGCCGAGCTGGAGGTCGACATAGGCGAAGCGCGCCCGCGCGCTCGACTGGCGATCGGGGGACTCCAGGAGCGGCTTCCACACCGCCTCGGCCTCGGCGAGCTCGCCCTTCTTCTTGTGGTAGTGGCCGCGCAGCATGTCGCGGTATTCCGCCTGGCGCGCATTCAGCTTCGCGCCGTTCAGGCTGTTCAGCCGTTCCTCGGCCATCGGCAGGTCGCCGACGGCCAGCGCGGCCTCGAGCGAGATCAGGAGGTAGCGGGTGCGCAGCCAGTCGGGAAGCTCACCGGCCAGCGCCTTGTCGCGCGTGAGCGCATGCGCTTCCTGCCAGTCGCCGCGCAGCGCCGCGATCATCGCGCGCCAGACCGAAAGGTCGCGATAGGGCATCAGGGCCGGATCGTCGAGGTCGGCCGACGCCTCCGCGTCGTGGCCGAGCAGCGCATGCGCGCCGGCGCGGACCGCGCGCATCGGCACCTGCAGCCGCGCCGGCAGCTTGGCGACGTCGACCGCCTGCAGGGCGCCGAGCGCCTCCGGCGCCTGGCCGGCGGCGAGGTAGAGCCGCGCGAGGTCGACGCGGGCCTCGTTGCGCTGCTGGACGTTGCCGGCCTGGATGCGGTCCTGCAGCGACTGGCGCAGCTCAGCGTCGTCGCCCTCGATCGGCGCGATCGCGTTGGTGCCGCTCGCGGCCGTCGGCGTGCGGCCGGCGCGGTCGGCGGCGCGCGAGACGCTGAGCCCGCGGTCGGCCTCGATGACGACGCCGTTGGGCCGCGCGATGGCGCGGGCGCGGTCGGCCCGCGTCACCACGGCGATGCCCTGGACGCTGGCCAGGATCTCGGTCTCCACCAGCGCCAATGGCGTTGCCACGCCGACGCCGGCCGTGCGGCTGGGGAAGACGGTGACGGTGTCGCCGATCTCGGGATGGACCAGCGATATTGGTGCGCCGGCGCCGCGGACCGGCAGCACCACGCGCGCGCCGCGGCCGTCCTCGCCCTCGATGGCAGGCACCACGGCCTGCGCCGGCGGGGCGTTCGGACCGGGTGCCAGGTCGAGCGCCCACACCGTGCCGTCGCGCCGCGCCGTGGCGCTCACGTGGCCGCCGAGCGGGAAGCGCAGCACCACCTGTTCGGTGACCGGGAGCTGCGTCACGGTGTCGTAGAGGCCCTTGCCGAACTGGCGCAGCGTCTCGACGTCGACCCGGCCGGGCGAGTCGAACACCACCCACAGGTCGCCGTTGCGGCGGAACATCGCGGCGCCGACGTCCTGGCGCCAGTTGAAGCGGATCGAGGTCATGGCCTTTTCGCGCCGTGCGTCCACGCTGACCACCGCGGCCGTGCGGTGCGCCGGCGCCGATGCCGGCGCGGCGGCGGGACGCGCGGGACCGGCGGCCGGCGCCACCGACGCCGCGCGCTCCACCTCGCTGGGCGGCGCGGCAGGGCGCGGCGGGGCGAGCGCCAGGACGACGCTGTCGCCGTCGCGGCGCACCTCGACCGAACGGGGGCCCTTCAGATACAGGGTGATCAGCCGGCCGCCCTCGCCCGCGGCCACGTCGGCGACGTGCCCCGGCAGCTTCTGGACCAGCCCCTGCACCTTGCGCACCACCGGATCGCCGAAGTGGATGCGCACCTTGCGGTCGGACGGCTGGTCGACCTTGAAGTCGACCTTGCCCTTCCACCTGAACACGATCTGTCCGCCGTCGCCTGCCTTCGACGCCGCGAAATCTACGAAGCGCGCGGCGTGGGCGTCGGCGGCCAGCACGAGCGCGACCGCGGTGGCGGCCGCGAGGCCGAAGCGGTTCATCGGCGGTCCTTCTCCGTCGGACGGACGATCACGTCGACCCGGCGCGCCAGCGCCTGGCGGCGGTCGGGCGCGAGGGTCGCGGGGATGTCGGCGAAGCGGCTGTCGCCATAGCCGAGCGCCATGACGGGCGCCCGGTAGCCGGCCAGCCGCAGTTCCTTGGCGACCGCGACCGCGCGGCTCACCGAGAGCTCCCAGTTCGACGCGAAGCGGTCGTTGCGCACCGGGTTGGGGTCGCTGTGGCCGATGACGTCGATGCGGTTGGAGAGGTTGGCGAACAGGCCGGCGAGCCGGTGCACCGCGCGGCGGCCTTCGTCGCGCAGGCCGGCGGCGCCCGGCGGGAAGAGGAAGTCAGCCGGCAGCGCGATGACGATGCGGTCATCGAGGCGATGGACGACCAGCGCGCCGAGCGCCGGGTCGGCCGCCATCTTCTCGCGCAGCAGCGTGTCGAGGTAGCCGAGGTCGAGACCGGGCGGCAGCGCGCGCGTCTCGGCGCCGAGCTCCACCGTCGCCGGCACGTCGGTCGGCTGCGGCCGCGGGCGCAGGCTCTGGGCAAGGCTTTCCACGAGCGATTCCCAGCGGCCCTTCTCCAGCTCCTGGGTTGCGAACAACAGGATCATGAACGTGAGAAGCAGCGCCAGCAGGTCGCTGAAGGTGACCAGCCACGGCGCCTCGACGGCGGCGCGGGCGCGGCGTCTGCCGTGGCGCAGGGCGGCCATCGTCAGCGCGGCCCGGCGCCGTCGAACGGAATGCGGCCCTCGTCTTCGGGCCGCACGTGGAAGACGAAGCGCACCCAGCCGTCGGTCGACCGTTCCAGCCCGACCGCGATGCTGCCGGGCGGCGCGCCCTGCCCGCGCAGGCGCACCGCGAGCGCGCCGGCGCGCGTGATGGCCAGCGGCTCTTCGGCCGCCAGCGCCGGATTGGGCCGCGCCGACAGGCCCGGGATCAGCACTTCGACATCGTGGCGGAATCCGGCGGGCCGCTCGCGCAGCAGCACCGCGATCCGCGCGATCAGCGGTGCGTACTCCGGCTTGACCGAGGCGCCGCCGTCCTCGAACAGCGCCGAGGCCGGGACGCGGGCCTCGAGATGGCGCTCGTCCTCGATCGAGATCGTGCGCACGACCGGGAACGCGGTGCGCACCGCCGCGCCGACGGCCTCCAGGAAGTCGGCCTCGAACAGCGCGCGGCTACCCTGCATGGTCGATTCCTGCGGGACCGGCGAAGGCCGGCCGCGGGTCGCGAAGGTGGCGGTGAGGCTGGCCGACACGCCGTTGAGGCGCGGCGTGTTGGTCTGCGCCATCGCGTTCAGCAGGATGAAGAACGCGAACAGGATGAGGTAGAGGCAGAGCCCCGGCAGCAGCGTCGGGTTCTTCTGTTGGTCTCCGAACATGTCCGCTGCGGCGGCCTCCTGCCGGCCCGCCTACTTGTCGAACAGGGCGTCGATGGCGGCCTGGTTGTGGCCTTCGCCCGGAAGCTGCGGACCGTTGAGCAGGTGCGCGTCCGCCGGCGGGGCGGCCGGCTCCGCCACGGCCGGCACATCAGCGGTTCCGGCGCTCTTCTGCGGCGCGACCATCCCGATGAGGGCGGACACCTTGCTCTCGATCTCCTTGAGCGCGGTCACCACCTTGCGGATGCGCTGGCCGGTGATGTCCTGGAAGCTGCACGCCTCGTAGATGCGCGTGGTGGCGCCGACCAGCGCCTCGGACTGCTCCTCGCCCAGCGCCTCGGCCACCGCCTCGATGCCTTCGGCAGCTTCCATGATCTCGTTGGTCGCGTTCTCGGTCGCCGAGACGATGGCGCCCAGCTCGTCGGTGGCCTGCGGGATGTGCTCGCTATGGATGGTTTCCGGGCGCAGCGCGGCGATCTCGGACTTGGTGCGTTCGATGCGATCGACGAACCACTTGAGCTCCTGGTACATGCGCACGTCGCCGGCCGACATCTCGCCCGACAGCGACGACAGGACCTCCTTCACGACGGCGACGAGCTCGGCGGTGTCGAGGTCCGGCGCAGTGCGGCCGCGCAGGTCCTCCAGGCGGCTCTCGAGGGCCGCTTCGACTTTGAGGGCGGGTTGGGCCATGGCGCTTAGAAATCCCCGAGCACGCCGACCAGCTTGGCCTTCAGCGTGGCCGCGTTGAACGGCTTGACGATGTAGTTGGAGACGCCTGCCTCCTTCGCCGCGATCACGTTCTCGGTCTTGCTCTCGGCCGTGATCATGATGAACGGCATGTTCTTCAGGCGGGTGTCGGAACGGACTTCCTTGAGCAGCTGGAGACCGGTCATCGGCTCCATGTTCCAGTCCGAGATGACGAGCTTGAAGTCGCCGTCGCGCAGCTTCTGCAGCGCGGCGCTGCCGTCGGTCGCCTCGTCGACGTTGTTGAAGTCGAGCTGCTTCAGCAGGTTGCGGATGATTCGCAGCATCGTCTTGTAGTCGTCGACGATGAGAATGGGTAGGTTCTTGTCGACCGCCATCGAAAACTCCGTTCGCGCTCTGTCGTCGTGGGAAAAGGGCCAGTCGGACCGGCGGAAAATCTATGCCCGGCTCTATTAAGCCCCAGTAAAAATGCCGAAATGTCGCGGTCAGCGGTTCGCGGGCTCGCGCGTGCCGGGCAGTGTGCGGCGATCGGCGAGCGCCGCGGTGACGGTCTTGGCCTTGGACGGCTCCATGCTGGCCAGGATCGGCGCCGTCTTCGCCTCGCGCATGCGTTCAACGACGTCGAGCAGGATCGGCATGTCGAGCTGCTCGAAGATGCGGGCGGCATCCTTCGGCTTCATGGTCTCGTAGATCTTGACCAGGCTCTGGATCTTCTCGTCGTGCTCTGCGTCGGCCTTGCGGATCGACGCCTCGACGGTGGCCTGGATCTTCTTCAGCTCGCCGATCTTCTCGTCGAGCCGCTGTTCGGCCGCCTTCAGCATCCCTTCGCGCAGGTCGAGGTCGCGCGCCCGTTCGTCGAGCTCCTTGCGCCGCTTGGACAGCCGCTGCAGGAGCTCAAGCTCGGACTCCGTCGCCAGCTCGGGATCGAACGGCTTGCCGGCGGGCTTCGCCGTCGCCTCGGGCTTCGCGGCATCGGCGGCAGGGGCGTTGCCGGCCGGCGCGGGCGCCGGCGATTCCCCGGCCTTGGCCTGCGGCTTGACGTCGGCCGGCTTGGCCTCGGGCTTTGCCGCGGGCTTCGCGGGCGGCTGGCTGTTGGCCGCGATCGCGACCGCGGCATCGGACCACAGGCTCACCATCTTCATGCCGAACAACAGGCCCAGGACAACGATGGCCACCGGCAGGATGCGCAGACGCTGCATTTCAGCGCGCCCCCTTCATGATACGCAGCAGCTCGCGCTCGGCCGCGGACCGGCCGACCACGCCTTCGCCGGGCACCGGCAGCGCCGGCGCCGCGTCGGGCGCCGCCTCGGCGGCGGCCAATGCCGCGGCGCCGACGGCCGCGGCGCTGCCGCCCTTGATCGCCGACCGTGCGCGGTCGAGCTGGTCGGCCAGCGCGCCGCCGTGGTCGAGCATGAACGCCAACTCGTCGCACAGCGCCTGCGCCTTCTCGATCATCGGCCGCAGGGTCTTCTCGGTCTCGGCCGCGTTTGCCTTGAGCTTGGCCGCCGCGGCGTCGGCGCGCACCGATTCCTCGGCGAAGCGCGCGATCAGGCCGACCAGCGCCGACTCCTGGGCGCGGATCGCCGCAAGCCGGCGGTTGAGGATCACGGCGTAGTAGATCGTGACGCCCAGGAGCGCCACCACGATGCCTTCGACGAGGAGCTGGAAGATGGTCACGGCGTGCGCTTCTTGCGCCGGGCGCGGTCTTCGACGCGCACCGCGATCTGGCCGTCGCGCTGGCCCATGCGGCCGACGAACAGCGGCGCTTCGCCGCAGCGCAGCTCCACCAGCGAGTCGGCCGTGGCATTCAGCATCACGCGATATCCGGGCTTGAGGTTCAACGCATCGACCAGCGGGATGTTGACCTCGTCGAGCACCGCCTTGATCTGCACGTCGGTGCCCCACAGCTCGTTGGCGAGATGGGTCTCCCAGATCGAGTCGCGGCCGAACTTCTCGCCCATGAACATCTGGAGCAGGAGCTCGCGCACCGGCTCCAGGGTCGCGTAGGGCAGGCAGATCTCCAGCTTGCCGCCGCGGTCCTCCATGTCGACCCGGAACTTGCCGAGGACGACCGCGTTGGCGGCGCGCGCGATGGTGGCGAAGCGCGGGTTGGTCTCCAGCCGCTCGAAACGGAAGGTCACCGGGCTCAGCGGGTCGAACGCGGCGCTGAGGTCGTTCAGGATGACGTGCAGCATCCGCTCGACGAGGTTGCGCTCGATCGTCGTGTAGGGCCGGCCCTCGATGCGGAGCTGGTTGGTACCGCGGCGGCCGCCCAGCAGCACGTCGACGATCGAGTAGATCAGCGCCGAATCGACCGTAACCAGGCCGTAGTTGTCCCATTCCTCGGCCTTGAACACGCCGAGCATCGCCGGCAGCGGGATCGAGTTCAGGTAGTCGCCGAAGCGGAGCGAGGTGATGTTGTCGAGCGAGACCTCGACGTTGTCGGAGGTGAAGTTGCGCATCGAGGTGGACAGCGTCCGCACCAGGCGGTCGAAAACGACCTCGAGCATCGGCAGTCGCTCGTAGGACACGAGCGACGAGTTGATGATCGCCTGGATGCCGGAGCGGCTGGCCTCGGCGTCGAGGCTCTCGTTGAAGCCGAGCAGGCTGTCGATCTCGTCCTGGTTGAGGATGCGCGTGCCGGGCACCATCGAGGCGCCGGACGCGTCGGCGCCGCCGTCGTCGGCCATCGCGCCCCAGGCGGCGGCCATCGCGTCCTGATCCTCGCCCCCGTCGCCGCCTCCGTCGCCGCCCGCCATCTTCTCCCACTCGGCGGCGACGTCTTCGTCGGACTGAGCCGTATCCGGTCCGGCCATTTCTCCCCTTTCCCTCTTCCCACCTTGGCCCGATGCGCCGGCGGCGCTACTGGACCAGCACTTCCTTGAAGAGGACGTCCTTCACCTTGGCCGGCGCGACGGCGGTGTTGACGCGCGCCAGCAGCTCTTCGCGCAGGCGGTACATGCCGGATGAGCCGCGCAGGTCCTCGATGCGCAGCTCCCGCAGGTAGACCTGGAAGCTGTCGACGATGCGCGGGCGCATGGCGTCGAGCTTCGGCTTGTCTTTGTCGTCGGCGATCTCCAGGCTGACCTGCAGCTTCAGGAAGCTGGTGCGCCGGCCGTTGGAGTTGAGGTTCACCAGGAGCTCGGGCAGGTCGTAGAAGACCGCCGGCCCCTTCTTCGCGTCGGCTGCGGGCGCTTCCTCGTGGTGGGCGGCCGCGTGCTCTTCCTTGGCCTCGCCGCCGCCGCCGATCATGCCGGTCATGTAGGCGGCCGCGCCGCCGCCGATCAGCAGCAGCGGCAGCGCCACGAACAGGGTCAGCTTCTTGCCGCTCATCTTCTTGCCCGACGCGGCCGGCGCTTCGGTCGCGTCATGGTCTGCGGTCTTCGCTTGCGCGCTCACCGTGTCGCCCTCTGCTTGTGTCGGCAGTGGCGCGACCCTAGCGGCGCGCGGTTAAGAACTGGTTTAGCTTAGCCCCCGACCCGGCAGGGATTGCCGGGTACATGCTGCCGCAGGGCGCGGACGCGCCGGCGCCGCGCCGCCCCGATCGCCGGATTCGCCAGCAAACTCAGCGCCGAGCCGCTGGCACGCGGCGTGCAAGCGGTTTGGCCGACCTAACCGAAGGGCCGGCCGCAGGCATGGAAAACACCCTCTACATCGCGCTTTCCCACCAGATGGCGGCGCAGCGGAACGTGGAGGTGCTGGCGAACAACCTCGCCAACGCCACCTCGCCGGGGTTCAAGGGCGACAGCCTGATGTTCACCGAATACGTCGAGAAGGCCGGCCGCGGCCAGCCGATCTCGTTCGTGCGCGACCGCGCGGTGTTCCACAACCTGACCGAAGGATCGCTAAAGCGGACCGACAACGAGCTCGATGTCGCGATCAACGGCCGCGGCTGGTTCACGGTCGGCAGCAACGGCGGCGAGCTCTACACCCGCAACGGCCACTTCCACCTGAACCAGCAGGGCCAGATCGTCACTTCGCGCGGCGAGCCGGTGCTGGGCGAGAACAACCAGCCGATCGTGATCGGCGCCGAGGACGCCAACGTCACCATCGCGTCGGACGGCACGGTGAGCGCCGGCGCCGAGGTGCGCGGCAAGCTCAAGATCGTCGGCTTCGCCAACGAGCAGGACCTGCGCAACGTTTCCGGCGGCCTGTTCCGCGCGCCTGCGCCGGGCGAGCCGATCGCCGCGCCGACGCTGGTCCAGGGGTCGCTGGAGGAATCCAACGTCCAGCCGATCGTCGAGATGACCCGCATGATGGACGCCGTGCGCACCTATCAGCAGGCGCAGAAGATGATCGACGTCGAGCACGAGCGCCAGCGCAAGGCGATCGATCGCCTGATGAAGACGAACTGAAGACAAACGTGAGCGGAGTATAAGCGGATGAGCGCCCTCGCCATCGCATCCACCGGCATGCTGGCCCAGCAGTACAACGTGGAGATCATCTCCAACAACCTGGCCAACATGAACACCACGGCGTTCAAGCGCCAGCGGGCGGAATTCCAGGACCTGCTCTACCAGGACCTCGTGCGGGTCGGCTCCCAGTCGTCGTCCACCGGCACCGTGGTGCCGTCCGGCGTCCAACTCGGCGTCGGGGTGAAGCTCGCCTCGGTCTACCGCGTCGGCACCGCCGGGAGCCTGAGCCAGACCAGCAACCAGCTCGACCTCGCCATCCAGGGCAAGGGCTTCTTCCAGGTCCGGATGCCGAACGGCGAGACCGCCTACACCCGCGCCGGCGCCTTCCAGATGAGCCCGACCGGGGAGATCGTGACCGCCAGCGGCTACACGGTGGAGCCCGGCATCACGGTGCCCACCGACACACAGAGCGTCACCATCAACCCCAATGGCGAGGTGATCGTGAAACTGGCCGGCCAGGTCGCGCTGCAGAACGTCGGCCAGCTCCAGATCGCGACCTTCCCCAACGAGTCCGGGCTGGAGGCGCGCGGCGACAACCTCTACGTCGAGTCGCCGTCGTCGGGCGCCGCCGCCGTCGGCACCCCGGGCGCACTTGGCTACGGCTCGATCCTGCAGGGCTATCTCGAGAACTCCAACGTCAACGCGGTGGACGAGATCACCAGCCTGATCAGCGCCCAGCGCGCCTACGAGATGCTGGCGCGGGTGATCGAGAAGGCCGACCAGATGTCCGGCACCCTGTCGCAGATGAGCTGAGGACCGGACGATGCGAAGCAACCTGCTGCCTGCCCTGCTCGCCTCCCTCGTCGCCGCCGCGATGCTGGCCGGCACGGCGCACGCCGACGCGCGGCGCTCCGTCGTGGTCCAGGGCGACACCGTCCGGCTGGGCGACCTGTTTCCCTTCGCCGGGGCAGACGCCGATGCGGCGGTGGCCGCCGCGCCGCGTCCCGGCCAGTCAGAGGTCTTCGAGGCGGACCGCCTGCGGACGCTGGCGCAGCGATACCGCCTGGCCACGGCCGATGCATTGCCGTCCCGGGTCGTCGTGGAGCGCGCGGCGCGCCTGGTCGAGGCGGACGAGATCGCCGCGGCGATCCGCGCCGCGCTGGCGGGCCGCAGCCTCGGCGACGACGCCGAGATCGACGTCGACGGCCGGATGCGGCGCCTCTATGCCGCGGCCGAGGCGCCGACGGCGGTGCGCGCCTACGACGTCAGCGTGGACCCGCGCACCAACCGCTTCGTCGCGACGCTGGCGGTGGCGACCGGCCGCGAGGCGACCGAGACCCTGCAGGTCGGCGGACGTATCGTCCAGATGACCGAGATCGCGGTCCCGGCACGCGACCTCGCCGCCGGCGAGGTGCTGACCCAGGCGGACCTGCGGCCGCTGCGGCTGCGCCGCGACCAGGTCCAGCGCGGCATGGTGGCCGATGCGCGCGACCTGATCGGCAAGGCGGCCCGCCGCCCGCTGCGCGAAGGCGCGGCGGTGCGGGTGGCCGATGTGCGCGAACCCGTGGTCGTGGCGCGCGGCGCGGTGGTCACCCTCTATTTCCAGACGCCGCGGCTCCTGGTCACCGCCAAGGGTCGGGCGACGCAGGACGCGGCGATCGGCGATACCGTCGCCGTGGTCAACATCCAGAGCAGCAAGACTGTCGAGGGCGTCGTGACCGGGCCCGACCAGGTCCAGATCCAGGCCGCCGCGACGGTGGGCCAGTAGCCATGAAGGGTCTTCAGATGCGCAAGCTCGCCGCGATGGCGGTCCTGGTCACGTCGGCGGTCGCGCTGGCGGGCTGCGGCAACACGTTCCAGCGGCTGGCGACCGTCGGCGAGCCGCCGCCGATCACCCACGTCCAGAACCCGACCCAGGCGCCGGGCTACCGGCCGGTCAGCCTGCCGATGCCGGCGGCGGTGCCGTACGAGACCAACGCCAATTCGCTGTGGAAGTCGGGCGCCCGACAGTTCTTCAAGGACCAGCGGGCCGGCAAGGTCGGCGACCTGGTGACCGTCAGCATCCAGATCAACGAGTCGGCCAAGCTGTCCAACACGACGACGCGGCAGCGGACCAACTCCGACAACGCCTCGCTGGGGTCGCTGTTCGGCTTCGAGACCAAGCTGAACAAGATCTTCCCCGACGCGGTGGACCCCACCAGCCTGGTCGACATGAAGAGCGGCACCAACAATTCGGGCAGCGGCACCGTCGACCGCGGCGAGAAGATCACGCTCAAGGTCGCGGCGGTGATCACCCAGGCGCTGCCCAACGGCAACCTGGTGGTGGTCGGCCGCCAGGAGCTCCGGGTCAACTTCGAGGTCCGCGAGCTGCAGATCGCCGGCGTCGTGCGGCCGGAGGACATCACCTCCGACAACTCGATCTCCTTCGAGAAGATCGCCGAGGCGCGGGTCTCCTACGGCGGCCGCGGTCACATCTCCGACTTCCAGCAGCCGCGCGTCGGCCAGCAGGTCTTCGACATCATCATGCCGTTCTGACGCTGCGCGCCTGAAACGATCAGGGGCGGGTCCGGGACCCGCCCCTGCCTTTTTTGCACCGCACCCCGGAAATGAAAACGGCCGGCGCTCGCGCGCCAGCCGCCGGACGGGATGGGTGGCCCCCGGCGGTCAATCGTCGCGGTGCGTGCGCTCCATGCGCTCGTGCCGCTCCTGCGCCTCCAGGCTCAGGGTCGCGATCGGGCGGGCATCCAGGCGCTTCACCCCGATCGGCTCGGCGGTCTCCTCGCAGTAGCCGTAGGTGCCGTCCTCGATGCGGCGCAGGGCCTCGTCGATCTTGGTGATCAGCTTGCGCTCGCGGTCGCGCGTGCGCAGCACCAGCGACCGGTCGGTCTCCACCGAGGCGCGGTCGGACAGGTCGGCCTCCTGGGTCGTCTCCTGCTGCAGGTCCTGCAGGGTGGTGTTCGACTCGCGCAGCAGCTCCTCCCGCCATTTCAACAGCTTCTGACGGAAATAGGCGCGCTGTCGCGGGTTCATGAACGGCTCGTCCTCGGACGGCTTGTAGTTGGGCGGAAGCGTGACCGTCATGAACCACTCGTGTCACTGTTCAAAAGCCGCCGCAGTATATGAATCGACCCCCCGCGCTGCAAGTCGGACGGGGCGCGCCGGACGGCGGCGTCGGATTGTGCAACCTGCTGTTTACAGAGACGTTTCAAGGCCGGTCGCGCGTGCGGCGCCGGTCGGTCAGACCGGCTGGCCGAGCTTGGCCAGCTCGACGCAGGCGCGCAGCTCGATCGCTTCCAGCACCTCGCGCAGGCCGGGATCGGCGATCGACTCGCGGCGCTGGCGGACCAGGTCGAGGAGGCCGCCGAGCTCGCGCTCGGAGAACCGCCCGGTCAGCAGGCCCAGCCGCAGATTGTCCAGGCTGTCCAGGATCGCCTCGCCACGCGCGCGCGCGCGCCGGCGGCCGCCGCCCTCGTTGGCGACCTCCTGGATCGACAGCAGCATCTCGACGGTGGCGATCGGCCCGACAGGGCCGGCGCCCGAAGTCGGCTCATCGCCGCCGAGTGCGCTCGCGAACGTGCCGCCGGCCTGGTCGCCGGCGCGCTCCGTACGCCGCCGGCTCGCCGGCTGGGTGAGCGTCGGTCCCGTTACTCTCATGGTCGGCCAAACCGTCCAATAGGTTGCCGCACCATGGGGCCGGGCCGTTAACGGCAGGTAAAGCCCGGCAATTTCTTCCCCTCGGCCAGGACGTCCTTGCCGCCCGGGCGGGTTCCCGGCCCGGCGACGCGGCGCCAAGCCATTGATTTTCCTCAGGCCATGGTGCGCCGCATCATGGCACGCATTTCGCAAGGAACGGACAGGTTCAAAGGGGGACTCATGTCCGCAGCGTTGACGTTCGGGGTTCGGCTGAAGGCGGCGGCGCGGCGCGCGGCGATGGCCGCGGCGCTCGCCGCGGCGGCCCTGCTGGCCGCCACGCCGGCAGCGGCGAGCTCTCGCATCAAGGACATCGCCGACTTCGAGGGCGTGCGCGACAACCTGCTGGTCGGATACGGCCTGGTGGTCGGCCTCAACGGCTCGGGCGATACGCTGAACAACTCCGGCTTCACCCGCCAGAGCCTGATCGGCATGCTGGAGCGGCTGGGCGTCAATACCCGCGACGACAAGCTGAAGACCGCCAACGTCGCGGCGGTGATGGTGACCGCCGTCCTGCCGCCGTTCGCGCGCCAGGGCACCCGCATCGACATCTCGGTGGCGGCGCTGGGCGATGCCAAGAGCCTGCTGGGCGGGACCTTGCTGGTCACCCCGATGATCGGCGCCGACGGCGAGGTCTACGCGGTCGGCCAGGGCCAAGTTGCCGTCAGCGGCTTCCAGGCCGGCGGCAAGGCGTCCTCGGTCACGCGCGGCGTGCCGACCAGCGGGCGCATCGCCAACGGCGCCATCGTCGAGCGCGAGGTCAGCTTCCGCCTCGCCGAGCAGAATTCCGTCGGCATCGCGCTGCGCAACCCCGACCTCACCACCGGCCGCCGCATCGCGATGGCGGTCAACCGGCTGGTCGGCAATGCGGTCGCGGCGCCGGTCGATCCCGGCACGGTCCGGGTCGCGGTGCCCAACGGCTATCCGGGCGGCGTGGTCGCGCTGCTGACCGACATCGAGCAGCTCCGCGTCGAGCCCGACCAGGTCGCCCGCGTGGTGATCGACGAGCGGTCGGGCGTGATCGTGATGGGCGAGAACGTGCGCATCAGCACCGTGGCCATCGCCCAGGGCAACCTGACCATCCGGGTGACCGAGGCCGAGCAGGTCTCGCAGCCCGGCCCGTTCGCCAACCGCGGCGAGACCGAGAAGGTCCAGCGCACCACCGTCGAGGTCAACGAGCAGAGCGAGCGACGCCTCGCGGTGCTGCCCACCGGCATCAGCCTGCAGGAGCTGGTCAACGGCCTCAACGCGCTCGGCGTGGGTCCGCGCGACATGATCACCATCCTGCAGACGATCAAGGCCGCAGGCGCGCTGCAGGCCGAGATCGAGGTGCTGTGATGGCGAGCCCCATCCCGCTGGTCCAGCTCGACATCGGCGCGGCGCAGGCGGCGCAGGCCCCGAAGAACGCGGCGGCCCGCACGCCCGAGGCGGCCCGCGCGACCGGGGAGGACTTCGAGGCGTTCTTCATCTCGCAGATGCTCGACCACATGTCCGCCGGCCTGAAGTCCGACGGCCTGTTCGGCGGCGGCGCGGGCGAGGACACCTATCGCGGCCTGCTCAACCAGGAATACGGCAAGGTGATCGCCAAGTCCGGCGGGATCGGCCTGGCCGACACCGTGACGCGCGAGATCCTCAAGCTGCAGGAGGCCGGGACGCCGTGACCATCCAGGAACGCATCGGCGGCTTGATCCGCATCGCCAGCCGGCTGATCGACCTGCTCGACGCCGAGGTGGCGGCGCTGCGCGACATGCGGATGGACGCGGTCGCCGCAATCCAGCCGGAGAAGACCGCGCTGGTCGCCGAGTACGAGGCGGAGATCGCCGGCCTTGCCGACCAGCGCGACGCGCTGGTGCTGCTGGCGCCGGCGCTGCAGGCGGAGTTCCGCCGCGTCGCCAGGGCGCTCGCCGCGGCCTCGGTGTCCAACGCCGCGGCGCTGACCGCTGCGCGCGAGGCGCACGACCGCGTGCTGCGCTCGATCGTCGAGGCCGCGGGCGCCGCGGCCAAGCCGACCGGCACCTACTCGCGCGCCGGCCGCATCGGCGAGGCGAAGCGCAACCAGCCGCCGCCGCGGCTGTCCCTGACCCTCGACCGGCGGCTGTAGGCCATGCCGCTCAGCCTCTCCCTCCTCAACGCGCTGTCCGGGCTGAACGTCAACCAGCGCGGCATCAACATCGCCTCGCAGAACGTCGCCAACGTCAACACCGAAGGCTACACGCGCAAGATCGTCCACCAGGAATCGGTGTCCACCGACGGCGTCGGCCACGGCGTTGCGGTCAGCGCCATCTCGCGCAACGTCAACGAATACCTGCTGCGCGACCTGCGCGGCACCACCTCCATCGCCGCGACCAACCGGGTGCAGGACTACTACTTCCAGCGCATGCAGGACCTGTTCGGATCGCCCGACTCGTCGGGCTCGCTGGCGGCGACCCTCACCACGCTGGGCACGCAGTTCCAGGCGCTGTCCGCATCGCCCGAAAGCCAGGCGATGCAGACCGCCGTCGTCGATGCCGCCGATCGCGCCGCGCGCCAGTTCAACGACATGGGGCGCCAGATCCAGGACCTGCGGCTGGAGGCCGATAACGACATCGCCGCGACGGTGGCGGCGATCAACGCCGACCTGGAAGAGATCAAGACGCTGAACGAGAAGATCGCCCGCAACCTGGCGCTCAAGCTCGACGCGACGGAACTCGAGGACCAACGCGACGTGGCGCTGACCCGGATATCGGAGCACCTCGACGTCAACTATTTCAAGGAAGGCAGCGGCAAGGTCCTGCTGTACACCGCGACCGGCGTGCCGCTGCTCGACCAGACCGTGCATCCACTCAGCCACAACACCGTCTCGTCGATGGACCCCGGCCTGACGTGGTCGGCGGGAAACCTCGACGGCATCATGGTCGGGGCGACCGACATCACCACGACCGTGCGCGACGGCAAGCTGCGCGGCCTGATCGAGATGCGCGACTATACCCTGCCCAACCTCTACGCGCAGGTCGACGAGCTGGCGGCCACGCTGCGCGACGAGATGAACGCGTTGCACAACAAGGGCACCGCCTATCCCGGCGCGACATCGCTGACCGGCACGCGCACGTTCGTGGCGGCGGACCCGCCGAACTGGTCCGGCACGCTGCGCGTGGCGTCGACCGACACCGAGGGCACGGTCACCGGCTTCCAGGACTTCGACCTCGCGACCTACGCCACCGTCGGCGACCTGGTGGCCGCGATCGACGCGATGCCGACGGTCTCCGCCTCGATCGACGCCGGCGGCCACGTCGTGATCGCCGGCGCCGGCGGCAACCGGGTGGCGCTCAACGAGATGGACAGCGCCGTCGTGGTGGGGGGCCGGACGGTCGGCGCGTCGGAGTTCCTCGGCCTCAACGACCTCTACGTCACCAACGCCGCGTACGACGCCTACAGCTCCGACTTCCAGACCAGCCAGACGGCGCCGATCGGCCTGGCCGGCACGCTGACGTTCGAGGGCGCGTTCGGCGCCGCCAACGTCAACTACGTGGCCGGCGACGGCCTGGCCGACCTCGCCGCGTCGATCAACGCCGACGGCACCTTGGCCGCGGCCGGCATCACCGCCACGGTGCTGCGCGAGGGCAGCGGCTATCGGCTGCGGATCGAGGATGCCCAGGGCGACAACGTCTTCGTCACCGATTCCGGCACGCTCGCCGGCGTCATCAACCTGAAGGAGCGCGACAACCGGTCGGCGCTCGACATCTCGGTGCGCGCCAGCGTGCTGTCCGACCCGTCGCTGGTGGCGCGCGGCACGCTGAGCGGCGACCCCGCATTGGCGGTGGGCGACCGCGGCATCTCCGTCGGCGACAACTCGGTCATCCAGGCCATGTCGGCCCGCTTCGTGGCCGGCATCGACTTTCCGCCCACCGGCGGCCTGTCGGCGGCGACCCGCAGCATCGCCGACTACGCCGCCTCGATCCTGTCGCTGAATTCCAGCCAGGCGACATCGGTCTCCAACGCGCTCGAGACCAACAACTTCCTGGTCGAGAACCTGCAGCACCGCACCGCGTCGATCAGCGGCGTCAACATCGACGAGGAGATGGCCAACCTGATCGCGCTGCAGAACGCCTACGCGGCGTCGGCGCGGGTGGTCACGGTGACCAAGGAAATGATGGAACTGCTCGAGCGGATCTAGGAGGCGGAAGGCAGTGACACGCGTAACCAACTTCGCCGAATACCAGCGCTCGCTGGCCAACATCACCTCGACGCAGTCGCGGTCGGCGGCGCTGCAGCTCCAGGTGTCCAGCGGATCCAAGTCGAGCGATTACGCCGGCCTCGGCCAGGACGCCGGCCGGCTGGTGACGCTCGAATCGGCGCACGCCCGCGCCGGCCAGTACATCCTGGACAACAACGCGATCTCGACCCGGCTGCAGAACGCCGAATCCAACGTCTCGCAGATCTTCGACGTGATGTCGGACTTCAAGCAGCTCCTGATCAGCGCGCTCAACGCGGAGAACGCCGCCGAGCTCGCCATGCCGCAGCAGGCGGCCGACCGGCTTGACCAGGTCACCGGCCTGCTCAATGCAAAGGTCGACAACGTCTTCCTGTTCGGGGGATCGGTGACCAACCGCGCCCCGGTCGACCTCGCCGGGCTGCCGGTCGCCTATGCCCTGCCCAGCGCCGACGGCGACAGCATCGGCTACTACCAGGGCGACTTCACCGTGCGCGCCGTCCAGGCCGACGACGACGTGCGGGTCAATTACGGCGTCACCGCGGGCGATCCCGCCTTCGAGAAGGCGGTCCGCGCGCTCGACATGGTGATCAAGGGCGGGGTCAGCGACCGCGCCACCCTGGAGCACGCGCTGGAGGTGACCAACCAGGCGCTCAACGCGATCCCGGACCTGCGCACCAAGCTGGGCAACTCGCTGAAGGCCCTCGATCTCGCCAACGGCAAGCACGGCGAGTTCCAGAAACTGGCCGAGGGGACGATCGGCGACATCAAGAACGTCGATGTCGCGCTGGCGGTGACCAAGCTTAACGACACGCAAATCACCTTGGAGGCTTCCTATCTGGCGCTGTCGCGCCTGAACCAGGCCTCGCTGGTGAACTACCTGTGACGACGGCCGCACGATCCGCGGAGGAGCATGCATCGATGATCATCGCCAACGCCGCCCGCATTCCCGGCGCCGAGACCCCGCCTCCCGGCGGCGACGGCATGCTCGTCGTCGCCACGCGGTTCGGCGACATCACGGTCGATCCGGCGCTTGCGCTCGAGATGCCGCGCGGCCTCCTGGGCTTCGCCGACCATCGCCAGTTCGCGCTCGCCGAGCTTCCCGACCGCCGCTTCGCGCAGTTCAAGCTGCTGCTGAGCCTGAGCGATCCCGAGGTCTCGTTCCTGCTGCTGCCGGTGGACCCGGCCGCCGGCATCCTGGCGCCGGAGGACTGCGATGCGGCGTGCAAGGCGCTGAACATCCCGCCGGCCGACGTGGCGATCCTGGTGATCGTGACGATCCGCCGCATCGCGGCCGAGGCCCGCGTCTCGGTCAACCTGCGCGCGCCGATCCTGATCGACGTCGCGGCGCGGCGCGGCTGGCAGTTCGTGATCCCCAACGGCCGCTACCCGATCCGGCAGGAACTGCCCCTGATCGGCGTCCAGGCCACACGCTGAGCGGGCAGGACCGGGCGCCGCTTAAACCTTCCTTAAGCTTACTCGGCAAGGATCGGGAAATCCTGCCCCGATCGCCGGCCGACGGGCGGAGTGGACACGCGTCATGACAACGGCAAGCGATCTCAGCGTCATCATCCTGTGCGGCGGCCTCGGCACGCGACTGCGCGAGGAGACCGAATTCAAGCCCAAGCCGATGGTCGAGATCGGCGGCCGGCCGATCCTGTGGCACATCATGAAGCACTACGCCCATTTCGGCGTGCGCAATTACCTGATGTGCCTGGGCTACAAGGGCGACGTCATCCGCGACTACTTCCTGAACTACCGGCTGCACAACTCCGACTTCGCGGTCGACCTCGCCTCCGGCGACATCGAGACGGTGAACGAGGGCTGCGCCGACGACTGGCGCGTCATCCTGGCCGAGACCGGGCGCGACTCGCTGACCGGCACCCGCGTCAAGCGCGCGCTGCGCCACATCAACGGCGACACGTTCCTCGCGACGTACGGCGACGGCGTGTCGGACGTCGACATCGACCGCCTGCTTGCCTACCACCGCCGCGCCGGCAAGCTCGCCACCGTCACAGCGGTGCGCCCGTCGTCGCGCTTCGGCGAGCTCGCCATCGAAGGCGGGATCGTCAAGCGCTTCCGCGAGAAGCCGCAGGTCACCGAAGGCTGGATCAACGGCGGGTTCTTCGTCTTCAACCGGCGCGCCTTCGATCGGATCGCCGCCACCGACAACGTCACCCTGGAGGAGGCGGTCCTCGAATCGCTGGCCGCCGAAGGCCAGCTCGCGGTCTACCAGCACCACGGCTTCTGGCAGTCGATGGACACCTACCGCGAGATGGAGCTGCTCAACGCGATGTGGGCGAAAGGCAACGCCCCGTGGAACACATGGACCGCAACGCAAACACGGCTCTCCGCCTGAACTCCGAATTCTGGGTCGGCCGACGCGTCTTCGTCACCGGCCACACCGGGTTCATGGGCGGCTGGATGTGCCTGTGGCTGATGCGCCTGGGCGCGCAGGTGTCGGGCTACGCCCTGCCGCCGCCGACCCGGCCCAGCCTGTTCGAGGCGACCGGCCTGGCCGCGCGGCTGCATTCGACCTTCGGTGACGTCGGCGACCTCGACCGGCTGTCCGCCGCGATGGCGGCCGCCGAGCCGGAGGTGGTCTTCCACCTCGCCGCGCAGCCGCTGGTGCGCCACGCCCACGCCGAGCCGATCGAGACCTTCCGCACCAACGTCATGGGCACGGTCAACCTGCTGCAGGCGATGCGCGCCGCGCCGTCGCTGCGCGCCTGCGTGGTGGTCACCACCGACAAGGTCTACGACAACCGCGAATGGGACTGGGGCTACCGCGAGAACGACCGGCTGGGCGGCCACGAGCCCTACGGCGCCAGCAAGGCATGCGCCGAGATCGCGGTCGACGCCTATCGCGACGCCTATTTCCGCGACGCGCCGGTCGGCATCGCCACCGTGCGCGCCGGCAACATCGTCGGCGGCGGCGACTGGGCGGCCGACCGGCTGATCCCCGATGCGGTGCGCGCCTTCGCCGACGGTTCGGTGCTGGGCCTGCGCCACCCCGAGGCGGTGCGGCCGTGGCAGCACGTGCTGGAGCCGGTCGCCGGCATGCTGGCGCTGGCCGAGCGGCTGGCCGGCGAGCCCGCGGCCTGGGCCGGCGGCTGGAACTTCGGCCCCGCCGATTCCGACGCGCGCCCGGTGGCCGAGGTCGCCGACGCGCTGGTGCGCTGGTGGGGCGACGGCGCCGCCTGGCGCCACACCGGGCCCGAGCGCGCGGCGCCGGCCGAGCAGCGCTTCCTGTCGCTGTCGAGCGCGAAGGCGGCGCTGCGGCTGGGCTGGCGGCCGCGCTGGGGCTTCGAGCGCACCATCGAGAACACCGTCGCGTGGTACCGCGCGCATCTCGACCGCCAGGACATGCTCGATCTGTCGTGCCGGCAGATCGCAGCCTATCAGGGAGCCAACTGACATGGCGGTGGCCGCCCCCCTTTCCGCGCTCCACCGCCCGACCTGCCGCTTCTGCGGCGCCGGGCTGGGCCACAGCGTCATCGACCTCGGCGTGCAGCCGTCGGCGAACGCCTATCTGCGCCGCGACGACCTGAACCGGCCGGAGCCGCATCTGCCGTTGCACGCGCGGGTGTGCGACCGCTGCTTCCTGGTGCAGATCGAGGCGCAGCGCACGCCGGAGCAGCTATTCGGCGACTACGCCTATTTCTCGTCCTACTCGTCGAGCTGGCTGAAGCACGCGGAGGACTACTGCGCACGCATGATCGCCCGCTTCGGCCTCGGCCCGAAGCACCTCGCGGTCGAGGTCGCGAGCAACGACGGCTATTTGCTGCAATACTTCAAGCGCGGCGGCCTCAACGTGCTCGGCATCGAGCCGGCCGCCAACGTCGCGCGCACTGCCATCCAGAAGGGCGTGCCGACCATCGTGCGCTTCTTCGGCCGCGACACCGCGCGCACCCTGGCGCGCGACGGCTCCGGCGCCGACGTGCTGGTGGCCAACAACGTGCTGGCGCACGTGCCGGACCTCAACGACTTCGTCGCCGGGCTGAAGATCGCGCTGAAGCCGTCCGGCGTGCTGACCGTCGAGTTCCCGCATCTCCTGCGGCTGATCGCCGAGACGCAGTTCGACACCATCTACCACGAGCATTTCTCGTACTTCTCGTTCCTGACCGCGGAGGCGGTGTTCGCCGCCCACGGCCTGCGCCTGTTCGACGTCGAGGAGCTGCCGACCCATGGCGGGTCGCTGCGCATCTACGCCTGCCACGCCGACGCTGCGCACGCGCAGGCGCCGGCGGTCGAACGGCTGCGCGAGGCGGAGCGCGCCGCCGGCCTGCGCAAGGTCGAGACCTACAGCGACTTCGCCGCGCGGTCGCAGGCGGTGAAGCGCCGCCTGCTCGCGTTCCTGATCGAGGCGAAGGACGCCGGCAAGCGGATCGCCGGCTACGGCGCGCCGGCCAAGGGCAACACGATGCTGAACTACTGCGGCGCGCGCACCGACTTCATCGACTTCACGGTCGATCGCAACCCGCACAAGCAGGGCCTGTTCCTGCCCGGCACCCACATTCCCGTCCACCATCCCGACAAGATCCGTGAGACGCGGCCCGACTACGTGCTGATCCTGCCGTGGAACCTGAAGGCCGAGATCATGGCGGAGATGGCGTGCGTGCGCGACTGGGGCGGCAAGTTCGTGACCGCCGTACCCACGCTCGAGGTCCACGCGTGAACTTCAGGGAAACCGAGATCGCCGGCGTCTGGGTGATCGAGCCGGCGCCGCATGTCGACGGCCGCGGCCACTTCGCGCGCACGTTCTGTGCCGACGCGTTCGCCGCGCACGGGCTGCCGAGCGCGTTCGCCCAGTGCTCGACCTCCTACAACCGCCGGCGCGGCACCCTGCGCGGCCTGCACTTCCAGGCCGCGCCGTTCGCCGAGGCGAAGCTGATCCGCTGCACCCGCGGCCGCGTGTTCGACGTCGCCGTCGACCTGCGCCCCGCCTCGCCGACCTATCGCCGCTGGACCGCGGTGGAGCTGGATGCGGCCAGCGGCCGCCAGGTCTACATCCCGGAAGGCTGCGCCCACGGCTTCCAGGCGCTCGCCGACGATAGCGAGCTGTACTACCAGATCACCGTCCGCTACCGCCCGGACGCGGTGCGCGGCCTGCGCTGGGACGATCCGGCCTTCGCGATCCCGTGGCCGGTGATGCCGCCGATCCTGTCCGACCGCGACGCGGCCCTGCCGGTGCTGGAGGCCCAGGCGGCATGACCCGCGCGCGCCCCGATTTCACGGTGCTCGGCGCGGCCGGGTTCGTCGGCGGCCACATGGTGCGCTGGCTGGAGGCGCAGGGCCGGTCGGTGCACGCGCCGGCGCGCCACGACGCCCTCGTCTTCGACCGGCCGCTCGGCCACGTCGTCTACGCCATCGGCCTGACCGCCGACTACGCCGCCCGCCCGTTCGACACGGTGGAGGCCCACACCACGCTGTTCGCGCGGCTGCTGCGCGAGGCGGCGTTCGATTCGGTGGTCTACCTCTCGTCCACCCGGCTGTACGACTGGACCGGCCGCGACGGCGACGCGGAGGCCGACCTCGTGCTCAACCCGCACAATCCGCGCCATCTCTATGACTTCACCAAGGGGGTCGGCGAGTCGCTGTGCAACGTGTGCGGCGGCGGCCGCGCGCGGGTCGCCCGGCTGTCGTGCGTCTATGCCGACGACCTCGCGGCCGACAACTTCCTGCACCGCATGATCGCCGGCGCGCTGGAAGAGCCGCGGCTCACGGTGGAGAGCGATCCCGCGGCCGCGCGCGACTATATCCACGCCGACGACGTATGCGCGGCGCTGGCGGCGATCGCCGAGCGCGGCCGCCGGCTGGTCTACAACGTCGCCGCTGGCGCCAACGTGGCCAACCGCGACCTGTTCGCGATGATCGAGGCCGCCACCGGCTGCTGTATCGCGGCGACTGGCCACGGCGCGCCGGCGCGTGCGCCGCTGATCGACGTGGCGCCGCTCCTCGCCGATTTCGGGCTGGCGCCGCGCGCGCTGGCCGACGCGCTGCCGGCGATCGTCGCGGCGCGGCGCGGCGCCCCGCGGAGGAAGGCCGGATGAACCTGAAGGACATCACCCGCGACGGCCTGGTCGACTACGTCGCCGCCCAGCTCGACGCCTTCTTCCCCGACCGCCGCGGCGACACCCGCGCCGGCATCGCCCGCGACATCGACGAGGCGCTGCACCGGCTCAACGTCTGCGTCAACGCGGTGCGCTGGTGGAAGGAGGACGAGTTCGACTACCTCCATTCATCGCAGCACTGCATCTTCGTCTACTACCTGTCGAACACGATCTGGAAGAACCGGCAGGACAAGGTGCTGTGCACCAAGCTGTTCGGCCTGAACAAGGCGCTGAACGGCTTCGACTGCTTCTACGACAACCCGCTGCCGGACCGCTTCTTCATCGGCCATTCGGTCGGCATCGTGCTGGCGCGCACCACGTTCGATGACTATCTGGTGCTGTATCAGGGCTGCACGGTCGGCAAGAACCACGGCGCGGCGCCGGTCCTCGGCCGCGGCGTGGTGCTGTACCCGAACAGCGCGATCATCGGCAACTGCAACATCGGCCCGGGCACCATCGTCGGCCAGGGCTCGTCGGTGATCGACGCCGATACGCCCGGCGACTGCTACGTGTTTTCGAACGGCGGCGAGCTGGTCTTCAAGAAGGCCAGGCGCAACGTGCTGGCCGACATCTTCAGGCTTTGAGCGCAGACAGGAGCGCACCATGAACGAAACCGAACACCGCAAGGTCTACGACGCGCTCGCCGAGATCGGCGCCGACGAGACGCTGCGCGCGCGCTTCGTCGCACTGCTGCGCGAGGTCGAGACCCACCTCGCGCGGCCCGACTTCAGCGTGCGCGACGAGATCACCGGTCCCATCGTCGATGCGCTGCACGCCGACGCTGGCGTGCTGCGCAAGACGCTGGCCTGCGGCACGGTGTTCGAGTTCCACTACCGGTCCAAGATCGCCCGCGAGTTCGTGATGAGCGGAGAGGATCATCCCGACCACGTGTGGGAGCCGCAGACCACCAAGCTGCTGGTCCACCTGTCGCGCAAGGCGCGGAACGTCGTGATCGGCGGCGCCTATTCCGGCGACCAGGCGATCCTGGTCGCCAAGACGATGGCGCCCGCCGGCGGCGTCTGCCACGCCTTCGAGCCCAACACCGACCAGCTCCGGATGCTGGAGCGCAACGCGCGCAACAACCGGCTCGACAACGTCGTGTTCAACCGGCTCGGCCTGTGGCAGGACGGCGCGACGATGCTGAAGCTGGTCGGCGACGATTCCTTCGCGCATCCGGAGGTCGCCGACGCGGCGGCGTCCGACGCCTTCGCCACCGTCTCGATCAACGCCTACGGCGCCGACCGCGGGCTGGCCAGAATCGACCTGATCATGCTCGACATCGAGGGCGCGGAGCTGCCGGCATTGCGCGGCGCCGACCGCTATCTGTCGCAGCCCGCGGGCAGCGCGCCGAACGTCGTGTTCGAGGTGCACCGCCACTACGTCGACTGGTCGCGCGGCCTCGCCGGCACCGACATCGCCCGGTTCATGACCGGCCTGGGCTACACGCTGTTCGCTGTGCGCGACTTCAACTCCAACGTCTCGATGGGCGACGCGCCGATCGAGCTGGTGCCGGCCGACGCGATCTACCTGGACGGCCCGCCGCACGGCTTCAACATGCTGGCGGTGAAGGACGCGGCGGCCATCCTCGCCGATCCGGCCTTCCGCCTCTGCCGCGACGTCAGCCCGAAGCTGCTGTGGCACCGCGACCCCAAGCTGCACCACCCGATGCACGCGCGGGCAAGCTAAACGACGCCGGGCACCTTGCCGACCCAAAGTCGATAGGCCGGCGGCTACCCACCTCTCCCGCTCGCACCCTCTCCCCCCAAAATTGGGCGGAGAGGGTAAGACGCTGCCCTCTCCGCCCATTGGCGGGAGAGGGAGGGGACCCGCCGCAACGCGGCGGGGAGGGTGAGGTGGGTCGCCGCCGGCCGCTACACCCGCTTGAACTCGCCGAAGACGATCTCGTCCCAGGTGGCGCCAGCGTCCTTGGAGCGGGCGAAGCGGAAGGTGTAGGCGTCGGTGCCGTGAAAGGTGTAGCCGTAGCGGAACAGGCCGCCCGGCGTGTCGACCTGGTAGGTCAGCGAATCGCCGTCCCAGGCGCCGAAATGCGTGTCGCCGCCGCGGCCGCCGCTGTCGTACTGCACCACCGTGTAGCGCTTGTTCTTCTCGTCGTAGCCGTAGACGAGGTGGTTGTGGTAGCTGCGGCCGTCGCTGCGCTCCTGGTAGTGGTCGGCGACGACGAAATAGCCCATGTCGCGGTGCGCGACGCTCTTCGTCCGGCCGGTGACGCCGCCATGCAGCCGTTCCTCGCCGATCCAGGTGCCGACCAGCGCGTCGAGGCGGGCGTGCTCAGGCGTCGGCGTGCTCATCGGCGGCGGTCTCCGGAACGGGTCAGCGGGCCTGGGCGTGATACGCCGGGTTCGGCATCATGTCGACCGCGGAGGCCAGCCGGTTCGACATGTTGAAGAACGCCGCGGTCGCCGCGATGTCCCAGATGTCAGCGTCGCTGAAGCCGTGCCCGCGCAGCGCGGCGCGGTCGGCCTCGGCCACCGCGAACGGCGTCTCGGTCACCTTCACGGCGAAGTCGAGCATCGCACGCTGGCGCGCCGGCAGCTCGGCGACGCGGTAGTTCATCACCATCAGCTCGCCCAGCGCCGGGTCGCCCGACAGCGCGCGCACCGCCGCGCCGTGCGCGACCAGGCAGTAGTAGCAGCGGTTGACCGCGCTGACCGCGACCGCGATCATCTCGCGCTCCAGCTTGCTGAGGCCGCTGTCGCCCAGCATCAGGTCGTTGTACATGGCGATGAAGGCGCGGAGCTTCTTCTGGTCGAAGGCGTAGGCGGTCAGCACGTTCGGCACCATGCCGAGCTTGTCGCGGCACTTCTGGAAATAGGCCTCCAGGTCTTCGTCGAGCGGCGATACCGGCTCCAGCGACAGCGCGGTGACGTGGTCGGGCTGCGACATGGCGGCCGGCCTACGCCTTGGACGGGGCCGCGGGGCGGATGTCGGCGACCTTGAACGGGCGCGCCACCCCGTCGTGCTCGGTGATCGTCACGTATTCGCCGGTCACGAAGCGATGCCGGTCGAACTTGAAGATCGGCTCGTCGTCGGCGTCGCCCTCCTCGTAGGAGAACGCCCAGCCGTGGCGGGTGTGGACGAGCTGGCCGGTCTCCGGGTCCTGCCCCGGCACCAGGCGGTGCACGGTGCAGGCCTTGGCGTCGCGCCGCCACTCCGCCTGGTCGAGGTGGCCGTCCTTGTCGAGCGGCGCGACGAACTCGTAGCGGTGCGACGGGTCGCCGTCGGGCGCGGAAGGCGTGCGGGCGAGCTCGAGTCGGATCAGCTTGAGCGGCATGGCAATGCTCCGCGGCTTCAGCAGTGGGACAGCAGCACCGGGATCTCGGCGTGCGCCAGGATGTGCTTGGTGCGGCCGCCGAAGATCATCTGGCGCAGCCGGCTCTGCGAATAGGCGCCCTTGATCATCAGGTTGCCGCCGACCTTCTTCGCCTCCGCGAGGTACGAGGCGCCGAGGTCGCCGATCGTGCTCTCGAACCGGTGCAGGTCGGCGCGCACGTCGTGCCAGGTCAGGTAGTTGAGCAGCGCGTTCGGTCCCGGCGGGTCGTTGGCGAGCACGTGCGCGACCATGACCGTCACCTTCTCCGCCTTCTTGAGCAGCGGCATGGCGTCCGCGATCGCGCGCGCCGCCTCGGGGCTGGCCTCCCAGGCGATCGCCACCCGGCTGCCGGCATCGGAGAGCGGCGCCGGCGGCGCGACCAGCACCGGGCGGCCGGTGTCGAGCAGCGCGGCCTCCAGGGTGATCGGCGACGGCAAGGCGCTGTCGCGCACCGGCCGCCCGAGGACCAGCAGGTCGGCCATCCGGCCGGCCAGCGCCACCACCTCGTCCTCGCGCCCGAGTTCCTCGCGCCAGGCGATGGTGACCCCGGCGCCGGGCCGCGGCGTGTCGGCCGCGGTCACCCCGAAGGCGGTGCAGAACTCGTCGAACATGCGCCGGGTGCGGTTGGCGCGCTCGCCACCCTCGCGCTCGGTCACCTCCATGATCTCCTCGATCATCGAGCCGTCCATCCCCTCGCCCGTATACGGCACCAGCGACCGCGGGTCGGAACGGACGTGCAGCACCTCGATATGGGCATCGAACCGCCGGGCGACCTGGTGGGCGGTCTCCAGGGTCGCACGCCCGAACTCGGCGGCGCTGATGGGGACCAGGATCGACTTGATGGGCATTGGCTGCCTCCGTATCACTTGACTCCGACCGTAGGCTCACTACGGGATCGGCACCATGCGGCTAGGATCGGTCATCTTGCCGCGCCGGACAAGACGGACCGGATGTCGCCGAGCGAATCCGAGATCGAGCCGCCGGCGGCGACCCGCGTCCAGTCGAGCGAACCGCGGTCGTAGTTCTCCTGGGCGGACGCCACCTCGGCGGTGGCATCCGACGCATCGGGCGCGCGGCCCCGGATGCGGCTCACCCGCGCCTCCAGTGGCAGGTCGAGCCAGATGCCGTCGAACCGCACGCCGGCCGCCGCCGCCACGGCGGCGATCGCGGCCCGCTCCCCGGCGCGCGCATGCACCGCATCGGCGATGACGGCGTGCCCGCCGGCCAGCGCGTCGGCCGCGTGGTCCCGCATGGCCGCGTAAACCCGTTGCGTCACGTCCGGCGCATAGGCGGATTCGGGCAGCCGCGCCAGCGGATCGAGGCCGAATAGCCGCTTGCGGATCACGTCGCTGCGCAGCACCACGGCGCCCGGGACCGCGCCGATTTCCGGCGCCAGCGCCTCGGCCACCGTCGATTTGCCGGAACCGGACAGCCCGCCGACCGCGACCAGGCGCGGCACCGGCGGCGCCAGCAAGGCTTCGGCGAGCGCGAAATATGATCGCGCCTCGTCCGCACCGCCCGCGGCGGCCAAGACGTGCGCGCGGATCGCCGCGCGGCAGGCCATGAACAGCGGCAGCAGCGCCAGGCCGCCGTGATCCGGACGCATCGCGAGGTAGCGGTTCAGCGCCGCGTTGGCGAAGCCCCGCAGGGACCGGTGCTCGCAATCCATCACCAGGAACGCGAGGTCGTAGAGGACGTCGATATGCGACAGCGCCGGGTCGAACTCGATGGCGTCGAACGGCGTCGGCCGGCCGTCGATCAGCGCCACGTTGCGCAAATGCAGGTCGCCGTGGCAGTGGCGCACCAGGCCCGCGCCGCGCCGCGCGTCCAGCCGCGCCGCCGCTGCCGCCAGCGCGCGGCGCATCGTCGCATCCAGCCGCTGCACGGCCGTCGCCGCGAACACCACCGGGACGTGGCGGGCGATCTCCGCCGCGTTGCCGTCGAGCAGCGCCGCCATCGCCGCGCTGCCGCCGAAGCCGGGCGTGACCTCCGCCCGGTCGTGGAAGGCGGCGACCACATCGGCCAGCGCGACCATGTGCGCGCGGGTCAGCCGGCCGTCGACGGCCATGCGGTCGAACAGCGCCTCCTGGCCGAACCGGCCCATCACGACGACCCAGTCCTCCGCCTCGCCGGTGCCGGCATCCTCGATCGCGCCGAGCCGCAGCCGGCCGGCGGCGTCGCGCCGGACCGGCGCGACTCCCAGATAGAGGGCGGGCGCGGTGCGGCGATTCACCGCGATCTCGGCGTTGCACGCCGTGCGGCGGCGCTCGACGGTGGAGAAATCGAGATAGCTGAACCGCACGGCGCGCTTCAGCTTGTAGGCGCGCTCGCCGCAGAGGAAGACGTGCGAGATATGGGTCGACAGGCGCTCCACCGGGCCGGCGGCCGCGTAGGCCGCGGGCTGCGCGAGGAAGTCGATGACGCCCCGCTGCGGGTCCGCCGCCACGCGCCTACGGGAACAGCCGGCTGACCGCCCAGCCGTCGCCGGCGCGGTCGAAGCGGATGCGTTCATGAAGCCGGAACGGCTTGTCGGTCCAGAATTCGTAGGCCGACGGCACCACGCGGTATCCCGTCCAGTGCGGCGGGCGCGGCACCGACCCGACGCCGAACCGAGCGGCGAAGCGCGCGACCCGCTTCTCCAGGTCGAAGCGGCCGTCCATCGGCCGCGACTGTTCGGACGCCCAGGCGCCGACCTGGCTGCCGCGCGCGCGGCTGGCGAAATAGGCGTCGGCTTCCGCGTCGGTCACCCGTTCCACCGTCCCTTCCACCCGGATCTGCCGGCGCATCGACTTCCAGTGAAACACCAGGGCGGCGCGCGGGTTCGATTCGAGCTCGTCGCCCTTGCGGCTCTGCGTGTTGGTATAGAAGACGAACCCGCGCGGGTCCGCTTCCTTCAGCAGCACCATGCGCGCCGACGGGATGCCGTCGGCGGTCGCGGTGGCGACGGTCATCGCGGTCGGGTCGTTGGGTTCCTTGCGCGTCGCCTCTTCCAGCAGCGCATGGAACATCGCAAGCGGATCGTCGGAAGAATCGGTGCTCATCGTGCCTAGGTCACAAGGGGGCCACGGGGGCGGTTCCGAGGGGCTTGCCGCAGTGATACCACAATCCCCATGTGGTATAGGGCGCGCCCGTTTGCATGCCGCCCGAGCGCCCTTGAGGGCAGGGATTCCGGCGGAGGGGGCGCCCGCGTTGCCAAGGGTGAAGGTCATGAGGATCGTCAAATACGGGATCGTTCTCGCCGTCGGCCTGGCGCTCGCCGGATGCGAAGGCACCGGTCCGAAGCAGGGCGGCGGCACGGTGGTCGGCGCCGGCCTGGGCGCGCTCGCCGGCTCGCAGATCGGCTCGGGCACCGGCCAGCTCGCGGCGGTCGCGATCGGCACGCTCGCCGGCGCGTTCCTGGGCGGCGAAGTGGGCAAGTCGCTCGACCGCGCCGACCGCGCCGCGATGGCGCAGACCACCAGCTACGCGCTGGAGAGCGGCCGCACCGGGCAGGTCTCGACCTGGCAGAACCCGGACACCGGACACATGGGCACCGTGACCCCGACGCGCACCTACGCCGCGGCCTCGGGCATGCCGTGCCGCGAATACACCCAGACGGTCAACATCGGCGGCCAGCGCGAGACCGCCTACGGCCGCGCCTGCCGCCAGCCCGACGGAAGCTGGCAGATCGTCAACTGAGGCCGCGCGGAAGCATGCGCTCATAACGACATGAACGATCCCTACGAGGTCCTCGGCGTCGCGCGGACCGCCACCCCGGACGAGATCAAGAAGCGCTACCGCGAGCTTGCCAAGAAGCTGCACCCGGACCTGCATCCGGGCGACGCCTCGGCGCTCGCGCGCTTCCAGGATGTGTCGGCGGCCTACGACCTGCTGTCCGATGCCGACAAGCGCGGGCGCTTCGACCGCGGCGAGATCGACGCGTCAGGCCAGGAGCGCGCCCCGGAGCGGCCGTTCTACCGCCCGCACGGCGAAGGCCGCGGCGGCGCGAAGTACGGCGGCGGCTTCGACGGCGAGGACCTGTTCGCCGACCTGTTCGGCGGCTTCGCGCGCGGCGGCGGCAACGTCCGGCTGCGCGGGCACGACGTGCGCGGCGCGCTGCGCATCCCGTTCGTCGAGGCGGTGCGCGGCGCGGCCCGTCGCGTAACGATCGAGAACGGCCCGACGCTCGACGTCCGCATCCCGCCCGGCACCGACGACGGCCAGACGCTGCGGCTGAAGGGACAGGGCGGGCCCGGGCTCAACGGCGGCCCGCCGGGCGATGCCTTCATCGAGATCCAGGTGGAGCCGCATCCGCTGTTCCGCCGCGCCGGCGCCGACATCGAGCTCGACCTGCCGGTCAGCCTGCCCGAGGCGGTGCTCGGCGGCCGCGTGACCGTGCCGACCATCGACGGCCCGGTGCTGCTGACCGTGCCCAAGGGGTCGAACACGGGCGACGTCCTGCGCCTGAAGGGCAAGGGCGTGCCGGAAGCGCGGGGCGGCACGCGCGGCGACCAGAAGGTCCGGCTGGTGGTCAAGCTGCCGCCGCACGCGGATCCCGCGCTGGAGCAGGCGATCGAGGCGTGGGCCAAGGACCACGCGTATGACGTCCGCGGCGATGCGGTGTTCAAGCCATGAGCGATCTCGACGACGTGATGCGGCTGTGCCGCATCGAGCGAATCGAGCTGGAGGCCTGGATCGAACGCGAATGGGTGATGCCGGAACGCGGGGCGGCCGGCTTTCATTTCACCGAGGCCGACGTCGCCCGCGTCGCGCTGGTCTGCGACCTCCGCCGCGACCTTGCGATCGAGGAAGAGGCGATCCCGGTCGTGCTGTCGCTGATCGACCAGGTCTACGCCCTGCGGCGCACGCTGCGGCGGGTCTCGGCGGCCGTCGAGACCTTGCCGGAGCCGCTGCGCGAGGCCTTTCTGGCGCGGCTGAACCGCGACGACTGACCCTCTCCGGCGCCGGTCCGGCGCGGTTGCGGCATGGGACCTTTCGTGTAGGATGCCGGGCTCGTGACCGGTCGGTGCCCGGTTGGGTCGGGCGCCTTCTGAGAGAGGTGTGTGAATGACCCAGTCCGGGGGCCTTCTGGCGGGCAAGAACGGGCTCGTCATGGGCGTCGCCAATGACCGCTCGATCGCGTGGGGCATCGCCCGCACGGCGGCGCAGCATGGCGCCAGCCTGGCGTTCACGTTCCAGAACGAGGCGCTGGAGAAGCGCGTGCGGCCGCTCGCCGCCTCCGTCGGCTCCGACCTCGTGCTGCCGTGCGACGTCGGCGACGACGCGAGCCTCGACGGGCTGTTCGCGGAGCTCGCCAACCGGTGGGAATCGCTCGACTTCCTGGTCCATGCCATCGCCTTCTCCGACAAGGACGAGCTGAAGGGGCGCTACCTCGACACCAGCGCGCGCAACTTCGCGATGACGATGAACATCTCCTGCTACTCGTTCACCGCCGTGTGCCAGCGCGCCGTGCCGCTGATGAAGCAAGGCGGCAGCCTGCTGACCCTGACCTATTCCGGCGCCGAGCGGGTGATGCCGCACTACAACGTCATGGGCGTCGCCAAGGCGGCGCTGGAGGCCAGCGTGCGCTACCTCGCGGTCGACGTCGGCGGGCTGGGCATCCGGGTCAACGCGATCTCGGCCGGGCCGATCAAGACGCTGGCCGCGTCCGGCATTGGTGACTTCCGCTACATCCTGAAGTGGAACGAGCTCAACGCGCCGCTGAAGCGCAACGTGACCATCGACGACGTCGGCGGCGCGGCGCTGTACTTGCTCTCCGACCTTGGCTCCGGCGTCACGGGCGAGGTCCACCACGTCGATTGCGGCTATCACGTCGTCGGCATGAAGGCGGTGGACGCGCCCGACATCGCCGTCGTGATGCCGACCTGACCGCGGACCGGGCGCCGCGGCGCCGCACGCCATGAGCGACAACACCACCGGCTCGCTGTTCCGCTTCACCACCTGGGGCGAAAGCCACGGCCCGGCCATCGGCGTCGTGGTCGACGGCACGCCGCCGGGCATCCCGCTGGCCGAACCCGACATCCAGGCGTGGCTCGACCAGCGGCGGCCCGGCACGTCGCGCTTCGTCACCCAGCGGCGCGAGCCCGACCAGGTGGAGATCCTGTCCGGCGTGTTCGACGGTCGCACGACCGGCACGCCGATCAGCCTGCTGATCCGCAACCAGGATGCGCGGTCGAAGGACTATGACGAGATCCGCGACCTGTTCCGCCCCGGCCACGCCGACTACGCCTACTGGAAGAAATACGGCATCCGCGACTATCGCGGCGGCGGCCGCTCGTCGGCGCGCGAGACGGCGTCGCGCGTCGCCGCCGGCGCCGTGGCGCGCAAGGTGCTGGGCGCGGGAATCACGATCCGCGGCGCACTGGTGCAGCTCGGCGCGCGCACGATCGACCGCGCGCGGTGGGACTGGGACGTGCGCGAGACCAACCCGTTCTGGTGCCCCGACCCGGTGGAGGCGCCCGAATGGGAGTCCTACCTCGACGCCGTGCGCAAGCGCGGCTCCTCCGTCGGGGCGGTGATCGAGGTGGTGGCGTCCGGCGTGCCGGCGGGCCTCGGCGCGCCGCTCTACGGCAAGCTCGACGCCGACCTCGCCGCCGCGATGATGGGCATCAATGCGGTGAAGGGCGTCGAGATCGGGGCCGGCTTCGCCGCGGCGGCGCTGTCGGGCGAGGCGAACGCCGACGAGATGCGGATGGGCAACGACGGCGCCGTCGAGTTCCTGTCGAACAACGCCGGCGGCATCCTCGGCGGCATCTCGACCGGGCAGGACGTCGTGGTCCGCTTCGTGGTCAAGCCGACCAGCTCCATCCTGAGCCCGCGGCGCACCGTCACCACCTGGGGCGAGAACGCCGAGATCGCCACCAAGGGACGCCACGACCCCTGCGTCGGCATCCGCGGCGTGCCGGTGGGCGAGGCGATGATGGCCTGCGTGCTGGCCGACCACCTGCTGCGGCATCGGGCGCAGGGCGGGGCGGGCTAGGTCGCGCGGAGAGGCCCCCTCCCCCCGGCCCCCTCCCACGAGGGGAGGGGGAGGTTCTAGCCCCCTCCCCTCGTGGGAGGGGGTTGGGGGAGGGGGCGCCTCCGCCCATCAGCGCTTGAACACCCCCACCAGCTCGACGTGCGGCGACCATAGGAACTGGTCGACCGGCGTGACCGTCTCCAGCCGGTAGCCGCCGTCGACCAGCGTGCGCGCATCGCGCGCGAAGCTGCCGGCATTGCACGAGACGTAGGCGACGACGGGGACGCGAGATCCGGCGAGCGCGTGCGCCTGCGCCGCGGCGCCAGGACGCGGCGGGTCGAGGACGACGCCGTCTAGCGGCGCAAGCTCGGGTCCGGCGAGCGGCCGGCGGTCGAGGTCGCGCGCCGCGGCCTCGATGCGCGGCGCGAGGTCGGAGCGGCGCGCGGCGGCCGTCAGCGCGGCGACCGCGTCGGCGTCGCGCTCGTACGCGATCACCTTCGCGCCGGCGCGGGCGAGCGC
>JBFWQM010000007.1:54708-56045 GCA_050249455.1 Rhodospirillaceae bacterium
CGATGCGCACCTCCACGACGTCAGCCATCGGCGCGCCGCGCGGCGATCAGGAACTCGCGGTTGCCCTCCGGCCCCAGGATCGGGCTTTCGGCGATGCCGAGCACGGCCCAGCCCGGCCGCGCCGTCAGCCAATCGCGGATGCGCTCGCACACCGCTTGGTGCAGCGCCGGGTCGCGCACGACGCCGCCCTTGCCGACCTGGCCCTTGCCGACCTCGAACTGCGGCTTGATCAGCGCGACCAGGACGGCGCCCGGTGCGGCGAGCGCGAGCGACGCCGGCAGCACGACCTCCAGCCCGATGAAGGAGGCGTCGCACACGATGAAATCCGGCCGCTCCGGAATCTCCGCCGCCGTCAGATGGCGGGCGTTGGTGCGCTCCAGCACCACGACGCGCGGATCGTTACGCAGCTTCCAGTCGAGCTGGCCGTGGCCGACGTCGACCGCATAGACCCGCGTTGCGCCGTGCGCCAGCAGCACGTCGGTGAAGCCGCCGGTCGAGGCGCCGATGTCGAGGCAGACCCGACCCGCCGGGTCGAACGCGAAATGGGCGAGCGCGTGCGCCAGCTTCATGCCGCCGCGCGACACCCACGGATGCTCCTTGCCGCGCAGCTCCAGCGGCGCGTCGGGCGCCAGCAGCGCGCCCGGCTTGTCGAGCACCGACGTGCCCGAGCGCACCAGTCCGGCGCGGATCAGCGCCTGCGCCCGCGCCCGGCTGTCGGCGAGCCCGCGATCGACCAGCAGCACGTCGAGCCGCTGCTTGCCGCGCCTGGCGGTGGTTTCCTGGGACACGGCGGAGCCCACTTCCGTTCAATGCAGGCGGTCGCGCACAAAGCGACGCTTTGTAGGGGCGGGTTTCTAACCCGCCCAGTTTTCCGTTTTGTCTATTCTGGGCCTGAGCCGGCACGCCGGACCGCGGGCGGGTTTGAAACCCGCCCCTACAAGCGATCCGGCCGCCGACTTAGGAGCGCCTCACGCCCGCGCGGGGCGCCGGGCGCGTTCGTCGATGCCGAGCGCGCTCAGCGCGGTCTTGACGATGTGCGGCGCGTTGAGGCCCGCCTGGTCGTACTGGACCTGCGGCTTGTCGTGCTCCTGGAACAGGTCGGGCAGCATCATCGGGCGGAACTTGAGGCCGCCGTCGAGCAGCCCGGCATGCGCGAGCAGGTGCATGACCTGGCTGGCGAACCCGCCGATCGAGCCCTCCTCCACCGTGATCAGCACCTCGTGCTCCTTGGCGAGCCGGGTGATCAGGTCGGCGTCGATCGGCTTGGCGAAGCGGGCGTCGACCACGGTGGTCGAGAGCCCGCGCGTCGCGAGCTCCTCCGCCGCCTTCAGCGATTC
>JBFWQM010000008.1:0-11481 GCA_050249455.1 Rhodospirillaceae bacterium
CCTCGTCGAACACGGTAAGCGCGCTGCCGTAGTCCTCTGCCGCCATCGCCTCCAGGCCGAGCGCGACGAAGCGGTCGACGATCGGGTTGCCGGTCACCGTCCACAGCCGCCAGATCTGGCCCTCGATCTCGGCCGCCTCCGCCGCGTCGGGCGTGACGCGCAGCCTCTCGAACAGCGAATCGAGCTGCGGCACGGTCTGGTCGGCTACCGCCGGGAACGTGAAGGTCAGGGTCGCCGCGGTGGCGAGCCAGGCCATGAAGCGCTTCATCGCACGCCCTCCAGCCGCTGCGGCGCCGGACCGCCGGTCGCCCAGTCGAGCAGTTCCGCGGTGTGCACGACGGGCATCGCCGTGGCGCCGGCAATCTGCGTCATGCAGCCGATGTTGCCGGCGGCCACCACCGTCGCGCCGGTGCGTTCCAGGTTCGCCGCCTTGCGCGCGCGCAGACGGCCGGCGAGCGCCGGCTGCAGCAGATTGTAGGTCCCGGCCGAACCGCAGCACAGGTGATCCTCCGCCGGCGTCACGACGTTGAACCCCGCCTGCATGAGGAGCCGCTTCGGCAGGTCGGTGATCTTCTGCCCGTTCCGCAGCGAGCAGGCGCTGTGATAGGCGACCGTCAGCGGCGGCGCCGAACCGGCCGGCGCGAGGCCGAGGGTCGCGGCGACCTCCGTCACGTCGCAGGCCAGCGCCGCGATGCGCGCGGCGTCCGCCGCCAGCGCCGCATCGCCGCCCAGCAGGTGGCCGTAGTCCTTCACCATCGTGCCGCAGCCCGACGCGTTGACGACGACGGCGTCGAGGCCGCCTTTCGCGATCTCGGCCGTCCACGCCGCGACGTTCGCGGCGGCGGCGGCGCGCGCCTGGCCGGCCTTGCCGAGATGGTGCGCGAGCGCGCCGCAGCAGCCCGCGCCGGCGGCGAGCACGACCTCGCACCCGTGGCGGGTGAGGAGCCGGATCGTCGCGTCGTTGATCGCGGGGTCGAGCGTGTCCTGCACGCAGCCCGCCAGCAGCGCGACGCGGGCGCGGCGTTCGCCCGATGCCGGGAACACCCGCGCCCGCGCCGTCATGCCCGGCGGCGGCAGGGTGCGCGGCGCGAGCGCGAGCATCGGCTTCAGCGCCGCCGGCACCAGCGCCGACAGCGCGCGGCCCAGCGCGGCGGCGCGCACCGCCAGCCGGAACCGGCCCGGATGCGGCAGCACCGCGGCGAGCAGGCCGCGCACGATGCGCTCGCCGAGCGGGCGGCGCCAGGTCTTCTCGATGTGCTCGCGCGCATGGTCGACAAGGTGCATGTAGTTCACGCCCGACGGGCACGTCGTCATGCACCCGAGGCACGACAGGCAGCGGTCGACATGGGTGACGACGGTCTCGGTCGCCGGCCCGCCGGATTCAAGCATGTCCTTGATCAGGTAGATGCGACCGCGCGGGCTGTCGAGCTCGTCGCCGAGCAGCACGTAGGTCGGGCAAGTTGCGGTGCAGAAGCCGCAGTGGACGCAGGCGCGCAGGATCGATTCCGATTCCGCGATCGCGGGATCGGCGCGCTGTTCGTCGGTGAAGCGGGTCTGCACCGGCCTAGCCCCCCGCGACCATGCGGCCGGGATTGAGGATGCGCGCCGGGTCGAACGCATCCTTGATCCGCGCCGACAACGCCGCGACCCCGGCCGCCGCCGGCTCGAACACCGGCACGGCGGCGCGCACCGCGTCCGGCGCGCGCACCAGCAGCGCGTGGCCGCCGCAGTCCCTGATCGCGGCGCGCACCGCCGGCTCGTGCGCGTCGTCGGCAGGATCGAGCGCGATCCACACCAGTCCGCCGCCCCAATCGTAGTACCCGTCGCCGCCGCACGCGGCGTGCACGGCGGCCAGCGCCACAGGACCGCTCGCGGGCGGTACCGACAGCCGCCACACGACGCGGCCGCGGCCGAGCGGCGCGTCGGGGCGGAATGCGGCCACGTCGGCGATCTCGCGCCACAGCGCCGCGGAGTTGTGGCGGTGCAGCTCCTCCACCGGCCCGAACGCGGCGAGCAGTTCGCGCAGCGCCGCGCAGCGCGCGACGACCGAGGCGTCGAAGCCCTCCACGCGCACCGCCGTCACCGCCGCGTCGGCGCCCGCGACGTAGGACACGCCCGACCGTGCGGCGACCGCGGCCGGAAGATGCGCGGCGGCCGACACCTCATGCGGGCTGTTGAGCGCGGCGGCCAGCGCGGCGACGGCGCGCGCATCGTCGAGGCCCGAGGCCAGGACGGTGCGCGTCTTCTCCGGCGCCGGCATCACCTTCACGGTCGCTTCCGTCATCACCGCCAGCGTGCCGAACGAGCCGGCCATCAGCTTGCACAGGTCGTAGCCGGTGACGTTCTTCACCACCCGGCCGCCGGCCTTGAACGCCTCCGCCCGGCCGCTCACCGCGCGCACGCCGAGGAAGTGGTCGCGCGCCGCGCCGGCCTTGATCCGCCGCGGGCCGGCAAGGTTGCAGGCGAGGACGCCGCCGAGCGTCTGGCCGCCCGCCGGCGCGCCGAGCAGCGGGCCGAGGTCGGGCGGCTCGAACGCCAGCATCTGGCCGTGCGCCGCGAGCGCCTGCGCGACGGCGGCGAGCGGCGTCGTCGCACCGGCGCGCAGCACGAGCTCGTCCGGTTCGTACAGCGCGATGCCGGCGAGCGCATCGAGCGCGAGCCGCCGCGCCGCCACGACCGGCCGCCCGAGCGCGCGCTTGGTGCCGGCGCCGACGATCTCCAGCGGGGCGTTCGCCGCCAGCGCCGCCACGACGGCCTCGCGCACGTCCGCCTCGTCGCGCGGAGAGAGGGCATCGTTCGTGGCGGGCGCCGCACCCACCTCACCCGCCTCGCTTCGCTCGGCACCCTCTCCCCCCTGAAGGGCGGAGAGGGTTGGCTTCCGCTCCCTCTCCGCCCCTTTGGGGTAGAGAGGGTCGGAGTGAGGTGGGGCCGCCGCCGCACGATGTCCGAACCGCGGCGTCCATCAGAACCTCGGGATCTCCGGGTGCGCGAGGCGGCCGCCGTGGACGTGGACGCGGCCGAGCTCGGCGCAGCGGTGCAGCACCGGGAACACCTTGCCGGGGTTGAGCAGGAGCGTCGGGTCGAACGCGCACTTGAGGCGCTGCTGGTGCGCGAGGTCCGTGTCGTCGAACATCGTGCCCATCAGGTCGCGCTTCTCCACCCCCACCCCGTGCTCGCCGGTCAGCACGCCGCCGACATCGACGCAGGTGGTCAGGATCTCGGCGCCGAACGCCTCCGCCGCGGCCAGCTCGCCCGGCTTGTTGGCGTCGTAGAGGATCAGGGGATGCAGGTTGCCGTCGCCGGCGTGGAACACGTTGGCGACTCGCAAGCCGTAGCGGCCCGACATCTCCGCCATCCGCGCCAGCACCTCCGGCAGCCGGCCGCGCGGGATGGTGCCGTCCATGCAGAGATAGTCGGGCGACAGCCGGCCGACGGCGGGAAAGGCGGCTTTGCGCCCGGCCCAGAACGCGAGCCGCTCCGCCTCGCTGGCGGAGGCGCGCAGCGAGACCGCGCCGCCGACGCGCGCGATCTCCGTCACGCGCGCGATCAGGTCGTCCACCTCCACCGCCGGGCCGTCGAGCTCGACGATCAGCAGCGCCTCGACGTCGAGCGGATAGCCCGCCTTGACGAACGCCTCCGCCGCGGCGATCGCCGGGCGGTCCATCATCTCCATGCCGCCCGGCACGATGCCGGCGGCGATGACGGCGCCGACGCAGGCGCCGGCCGACTCGTTCGACGGGAAGCCGATCAGGAGCGCCCGCGCCGTCGCCGGCCTGGGCAGGATGCGTACCGTCACCTCCGTCACCACGCCGAGCAGGCCTTCCGAGCCGGTGACGACGCCGAGCAGGTCGTAGCCGCCGGCGTCGAGGTGGCGGCCGCCGAGGCGGACCACCGTGCCGTCGATCAGCACCAGCTCCACCCCAAGGACGTTATTGGTGGTGAGTCCGTACTTGAGGCAATGCACGCCGCCCGAGTTCTCCGCCACGTTGCCGCCGATGGTGCAGGCGATCTGGCTGGAGGGGTCGGGGGCGTAGTAGAAGCCGTCCCCCTCCACCGCCTGGGTGATGGCGAGGTTGGTCACGCCGGGCTGCGCCACGACGCAGCGGTTGGTGTAGTCCACCTCAAGGATGCGGTTGAACTTGCCGAGACCGAGAAGCACGCCGTCTTCCAGCGGCAGCGCACCGCCCGACAGCGACGTGCCGGCGCCGCGCGGCACCACCTTGATGCCCTCGTCGCGGCAATAGCGCAGCACGGCGGCGACCTGGTCGGTCGTCTCCGGCAGCACCGCCACCATCGGCGGCTGGCGATAGGCGGTCAGCCCGTCGCTTTCGTAGGCGCGCAGCGCGTCGCGGGCTGCGATCACCCCCTCGCCGGGGACGAGGGTGTGCAGTTGCGCCACGATCGCGTCGCGCCGGGCGAGGATGGCCGGGTCTGGCGCCGGCATGAGCATGGAAGAGCCTCCGTCCCGCAGCGGCGGGCCGTGCTCACTATGCGGTCAAAGAGGGGCGGCGCAAAGGGGCCGCCGGGGCGGTCTCAGCCCTGGCGCGCCTTGAAGCGCGGATTGCGCTTGTTGATGACGTAGACGCGGCCGCGACGCCGCACCACGCGGCACAAACGGTCGCGCTTCTTGGCCGATTTCAACGAGTTGATGACTTTCATGACACGATCCCGGCCGGCTTGCCCGGCGAAGGGGCGGACCCTACCCATCCGCGGCCGGCCTGTCAACTTTCGCCGGCCGGTTCCGGCGCCTATTTGGCGGTCTTCTGACCCGAGAAGCGATAGAAGCGGAGGTGGCCGGACTGCAGCGCGGCGACCCGGCGGGCCCAGAACTCGATCTCGCCGACCAGGGGGCCGACCAGCGCCTTGTCGACCTGGTTCTTGGTGGCGAAGATGTTGAACTCGTTCCAGGCGCTCAGGATCATCTGGACGTAGAGGTCGGTCTCGTCCTTCTCGATGTGGGTGGCGAGCCCAGCGGCCTTGAACAGCGCCTTGTAGGCCGCCACCGAGATCGGCCGGCCGGGCGGGGCTTCGCCCTCGGCCCAGCGGCGGACCTCCAGCGCCATCTCGTCGGTCGGCGTCACCAGGTCGCAGATGACGAACCCGGCATGGTGCTTCAGGGCGCGGCCGATCTGGTTGATGACCTCCGCCTTGTCCTCGATCGCGAACAGGATCTCGCGCGCCAGGCAGGCGTCGAAGAAGCCCTTGCGCAGGTTCAGGGTCGCGACCTCGAAGGGCTCGATGATCGCCTTCTTCTCCGCCTTGAGCGTGTGCGACCGCTCGCTGGCGATCTCGGCCAGGCGGGGGTCGAGCTCCTTGCCGGTCACGTAGGGACCGAGCTCGTCGGCGATCGCGCGCGTCGAGCCGCCCAGGTTCGAGCCGAACTCCAGGAACGACGACGACGCGCTCAGGCTGAGCGGCCGGGCCAGATCGACCGTGTAGGCGACCCCGCCGGGCAGGGTGCTGCCTTCGCCCCAGACCTTCTCGGCAAGCTCCAGCCGATCCTTCGGCCAGCCGGCCTGCACGCGGGGCGGGGGGGCTGCCTGGTGGTCTGCGCCGTGGTCGCCTTCGCCAGTGGCGTCGCCCGGTTCGTCGGCCGGCGGGGCGGCCATGAGGGTTTCGACCGGCACGCCGTTCCACCACGCGCGGAACCGGTCGGCGAACGCAACGTCCGCCGACTTCCGCTGACTGGCGCCGCGTGTCGCAAACAGCCGCAAAGGGGGCCGCCCTTCCCGTCGAAGTTGAGGCAATTACACCGAGATGGCATAGCGCACGAGGCTTAAGCGGCCATTAACCCGCTGCGGCTGCGACAACCCGGCGCGGCCGGGCCTCATGCGGTCGCCCCCACCGGGACGATCCCATGGTAAAATTTCAACCAAGATCGAGGGCGCGCCCACGGCGGTTCAATCGATCGGCAACAGGGAGGTAATCGGAATGACCATCAAGCTCGTCACTGCGCTTGCCGTCGGTGCGGCGGTCGCGTTGGCCGCCGGCGGACCGGCCGCCGCGCAGCAGATCGTCATGAAGCTCGGCACCGCGACCGTCGGCGACGGCGACCAGAACACCTGGATGGAGCGGTTCAAGCAGCGGGTCGAGGCGCGCGCGCCGGGCCGCATCGTCGTCCAGCTCTACCCGGGCAGCCAGCTCGGCGACAACACGCGCATGATGGAGGGCGTGCAGCTCGGCACGATCGAGGCCTATGTCGCGCCGACGGTCTATTTCTCCATCGCCGACCGCCGCTTCATGGTGCTCGACGCGCCGGGGGTGTTCGACGACCTCGAGCACGCGCAGCGCGTGGTCACCGACCCGGACTTCCGCAAGCCCTTCCTGGCGAGCGCGGAGCCGAAGAACGTGGTCGGGCTGTCGATCTGGGCATCGGGCACCTATTGCCACATGATGCGGACCAAGGCGCTGCGCACGGTCGACGACTTCAAGGGCATGAAGATCCGCGTGCTGGCGAGCAAGATCGAGAGCGAGTCTTCCAAGCGGCTGGGCTCCGCCGGCGTCCCGATGGCGCTGGGCGAGGTGCTGTCGGCGCTGCAGAGCGGCGCGATCGACGGCGCCAAGGGCGCGCTGGTGGTCGCCGACGGCTTCAAGATGTGGACGCTGACCAAGTACCTGACGGAGACCGACGAGGCGATCCTGGTGTCGGCGGTCGGCGTGCACAAGCCGTGGTTCGACAAGCTGCCCGCCGACATCCGCGCAGCGATGCTGGAGGAAGGCGGCAAGCTCGACAAGGAGATGCACGACTACTCGGTCGAAAAGCGCAAGGGGTTCCGGCAGAACTGGGTGAAGAACGGCGGCGAGCTGATCAAGTTCTCGCCCGAGGAGCAGCGCAAGCTGATGGAGCGGCTGTCGACCGTCGGCGAGACCGTCATCCAGGACTTCCCCGAGGTGAAGCCGACCTACCAGATGATGCTCGACTTCATCAAGAAACACCGCAAGTCCGCCGGCTGAAGCGGCACGCGCCGCACACCGATCCGTATCAATACGGATCGGCGTGCGCGGCGCATCCGCCGGGCAATTGACGCTTCTCAAGCGCGGCGAGCCCGCCTAGTCTCGCTGTGCGTGGACCGCCCGCCGTCGGGAGCGTCGGGGAAAGGTCCGCCGGACAACGACAAGAACCGCCCTGGGAGGCACCGGCATGTCCCGATACGCGATGATTGGCGCGATTCTCGCCGCCGTGGCGGCCGCCGCCGTTCCGATGGCGGCGCACGCGACCCTGAGCCGGGTCACCATCGGCACCAACCCGGCCGGCACCATGTACAACACCCTGGGCGGCGGCTTCGCCAAGGTGCTGCAGGAAAAGCTGAACATCCAGGCGACGGCGCGGCCCTACACCGGCTCGTCGGTCTACATCCCGATGCTTCAGCGCGGCGAGATCGAGCTCGGCATCAACTCCAGCCTGGACTCGACGATCGCCTTCCGCGGGACGGCGCCCTATCCGGCGGCGATGACCAACCTGCGCGGCATCGCCAGCATCTGGCCGCTGCCCTACGGCTATATCGCCAAGGCGAGCTCCGACATCCGCACGGTGGAGGACTTCAAGGGCAAGCGCGTGGTCACCGCCTACAAGGGCAACGTGTCGCTGCAGGGCCTGAACGTCGCCATCCTGGCGACCGCCGGACTGACCTTCGCCGACGTCACGCCGATCGAGGTGGCGGGGCTTCCCGAGGGCGTGCGCGCGCTGGCCGAAGGGCGCACCGACGCGACCTCCGTGGCGCTGGGCACCGGCACGATCAAGGAGGCGCACGCGACCATCCCGGGCGGCATCCGTGTCATCGGCCTGGGCAAGAACGAAGCGGCTCTGGCGGCGACCATGCCCGGGTCGTGGCCGGGCGTCACGAAGGCCGCGCCCGAGAACGTCGGCGTGGAGAAAGACACCCGCATCCCCTATTTCGGCACCTACCTGAACGGCTCGGCGCGGATGCCGGCGGACGACGTCTACACGATTCTGAAGACGCTGCACCAGAACTGGGCCAGCCTGCAGAAGGACTATCCGGCGCTGCGGCGCACGCAGCCGAACGAGCTGGCCGCGGCCGACAACCCACACCCCTATCACGACGGCGCGATCCGCTTCTACAAGGAGATCGGCCTGTGGACGCCCGCCAACGAGGCGCAGCAGCAAAAGCTGCTGGGCAAGTGAGCCGCCGCGCCCGGCGGCGGCGGCTTCGCGGCATAGGGTGATGCCCAAGGCCCGCAAGCTCGTGGAGCAGGCCTGCTACGTCTGGCTCGTCGTCGGCGGGGTCCTGTGGGTGCTCGACGTGCCGCAGCGGCTGGGGTTGTCGCTGGTCGACCCCGAATGGCTGGGCCCCTATCTGGGCGCCGCCGTGCTGGCGTGCTTCCTGCGCTACCCCTATGCGGGCGCGCTGCACTGGATCGGCGTGCCGATGGGCGTCCTCGGCCTCGCCGGATGGTGCTACATGGGCTTCCACCACGGCGTCTGGCTGATCGACATCGAGGGCGCCACGCCGGCCAAGGTGGTGCCCGGCGCGGTCGCCATCGTCGTCCTGCTGGAGGCCGTGCGCAAGGCGTGCGGCCGGGCGATCGCGATCCTGGTCTGGGCGCTGCTGGCCTACGGGTTCGTCGGCCACCTGCTGCCGCCGCCGTTCGAATCGGCGAACCGGTCGGCCGAGCAGCTCGTCCTCTACGTCTACAACGACACCAACGGCGTGCCGGGGCTCGTGCTCGGCATCATCGCGACCCTGGTGCTCGCCTTCATCCTGTTCGGCAAGCTGATGGAGCTGAGCGGCGCGACGCAGCTGTTCACCGACCTGTCGCTGGCCGGCATGGGGCACCGGCGCGGCGGGCCGGCGAAGGTCGCGATCGTCGCGTCGGCCTCGTTCGGGATGATCTCGGGCTCCACCGTCGGCAATATCATGAGCACCGGCGTGGTCACCATCCCGCTGATGAAGCGGTCGGGGTTCGCGCCGCACGAGGCGGCGGCGGTGGAGGCCGTGGCGTCGAACGGCGGCCAGCTCGCGCCGCCGGTGATGGGCGTGACCGCGTTCCTGATCGCCGAGTTCCTGCAGATGGAATATGTCGACGTCGCCATCGCCGCGGCGGTGCCGGCGCTGTTCTACTTCATCTGCCTGTTCATCCAGGTCGACCTGATCGCGCTGCGGCGCGGGCTTCACGGCGTCGCGCGGTCGGACCTGCCGCGGGCGCTGCCGATCCTGCGCTCGGGCTGGATGCTGCTGCTGCCGGTGGGCGTGCTGCTCTATTTCCTGTTCTTCGCCGGCTTCACGCCCGCCATGGCCGCCGTCCTGTCGGCGGCGACGCTGTTCCTGATGTGGCTGGCGCGCCTGCGCCGCCTGCCCAACGGGCGCGAGTGGGCGGAGCTGATCTTCGGCTCCGGCGACAACATGCTGCCGCTGCTGCTGATCGGCGCCGCCGCCGGCGTGGTCATCGGCGTGATGAACCTGACCGGCCTCGGGTTCTCCATCTCGCTGGTGCTGAACGCGATCGGCGAGAGCCTGGGGCTGTTCGTGATGCTGGTCATCACCGCGATGCTGGCGATCGTGCTCGGCATGGGCATGCCGACGGCGGCGGTCTATGTCGTGCTGTCGATCATCCTGGCGCCGGCGCTGGTCAAGTTCGGCACGACGCCGCTGGCAGCGCACCTGTTCATCTTCTATTTCGGCATGCTGTCGTTCCTGACGCCGCCGGTGGCGGTGGCGAGCTATGTCGCCGCCGGGCTCGCCGGCGCCAACATGTGGCGCACCGGCTGGGTCGGGCTCAAGCTGTCGGTGATCGCCTACCTGCTGCCGTTCCTGTGGATCGTCAACCCGGCGCTGATCCTCGACGGCTCGACGCTGGCCATCGCGCTGGTGCTGGCGACAGTGCTGGGCGGCGTGCTGACGATCGGCCGCGGCCTGCAGATGGTCGGCCACGGCGCCGGCGAGACCGCGTTCGGACTGTTCCTGTGCGCCGCCGGCCTGTTGATCGGCACGGCGACCGTGTGGTGGGGCCCGGAAGCATGGCCCGGCTTCGTGCTGGGCGGCATGGGCGTCGCGTTCGCGTGGCTGGCGCCGAAATATGCCGAGGCGCGCGTCGCTTCGCCGCTCTAGCGGAAATTCCCGATCGAACGTTCGGGTGTAGAATGAGCGCGCCGTGTCGCGGCGATGGCGTGTGCGTCTGGCGAGAGAGAGGGACGCGATGGCTGGCTCGACGGTGCAGATGAAGCTCGGCATGTTCTACTGGCCGTGCGGACACCACATGGCGGCGTGGCGCCATCCCGACGGCGTCGCCGATTCCGGCAGCAACCTGCCCCACCTGATCGAGATCGCGAAGCTGGCCGAGCAGGGCCTGTTCGACATGTTCTTCATGGCCGATTCGGTGTCGTTCTGGCGCGGCCACCTGGACGCGATGACGCGCGATTCCTACGGCACGTGGATCGAGCCCTTCACCCTGATGTGCGCGCTGTCGCAGCACACGAAGCACCTCGGGCTGGTGTGCACGTCGACCTCGACCTACGACCAGCCCTACCTCCTGGCGCGCCGCTTCGCCTCGCTCGACCTCATCAGCGGCGGGCGGGCGGGGTGGAACCTGGTCACCTCGGCCAACAAGCTGGAGGCCGACAGCTTCGGCCGCGACGAGCACATGGAGAAGGCGGAGCGCTATCGCCGCGGCCGCGAGTTCGCCCACGTCGTGCGCGGGCTGTGGAACTCGTGGGCCGACGGCGCCTTCGTGCAGGACAAGGAATCCGGGCTCTATCTCGACAAGTCGAAGATCGACATCCTGGAGCACAGGGGCACGCATTTCCGCGTGCGCGGGCCGCTCAACGTGCCGCCGTCGCCGCAGGGCGAGCCGGTGATGGTGCAGGCCGGCGCGTCCGACGACGGACGCGAGCTCGCCGCCGAGACGGCCGAGGTGATCTTCGGCGCGCAGCAGACCCTCGAGGGAGCGCAGGAGTTCTACGCCGACGTGAAGGGCCGCATGGCGCGCTATGGCCGCGCGCCCGACAGCCTGAAGATCATGCCCGGCCTGCTGGTCTGCGTCGGGCGCACGCATGCGGAGGCGGCGGCGAAGTACGAGCAGCTGCAGGACCTGATCGACCCGCAGGCGGGGATGCAGCTGCTGTCGCGCCGGCTCGACCTCGACCTCACCGGCTATCCGGTCGACGGGCCGCTGCCCGAGCTGCCGCCGAACAAGTACGTGTCGTCGCGCGCCCAGCTGTTCGCCGAGATCGGCCGGCGCGAGAACCTGACCATCCGCGACCTCTACCGCCGCGTCGCCGGCGCGCGCGGCCACATGGAGGTGATCGGCTCCGTGACCGAGGTGGTCGACATGATGGAGGCGTGGGTGCGCGGCAAGGCGTGCGACGGCTTCAACATCATGCCGCCGGTGTTCCCCGGCAGCCTGGTCGAGTTCAACCGGCTGGTGGTGCCGGAGCTGCAGCGCCGCGGCCTGTACCGCACCGCCTACGAGGGCACGACGTTGCGCGCCAACCTCGGCATCACCCGCCCGCGCTGGCCCACCGTC
>JBFWQM010000008.1:11581-55302 GCA_050249455.1 Rhodospirillaceae bacterium
ATGGGGGGAGAGGGAGGGGACCCGTTGCGACAGCAACGGGGAGGGTGAGGTGGGCGGCCTCGTCGCCAGACGCGCCAACGCTTCGCGTCGCCGGTAGGTACGCTGCCCCTACCGCTCGCGGAAAGCCTCGTGGCGGAGCTTGAGGACCGGGGTGATCAGGTAGCGCAGGACCGACTTGGTGCCGGTGTGCACGTCGACGATCGCCTGCATGCCGGCGGAGATCGGGAACTGGCCGGGAGCGTCGCCGAGATAGCCCTTGTCGGTCTCCACGATCAGGCGGAAATAGGTGCCCTTGTCGCGGTCCACCGTGGAGTCGGGCGCCACGGCGGTGACCATGCCGTCGAGGCCGCCGTATCGGGTGAACTCGTAGGTCGAGATCTTGACCACCGCGGGCTGGCCGGCGCGCACGTAGCCGACGTCGGTCGGGTTCAGCCGCGCCTCGATCACCAGCTGGTCCTGTGACGGCACGATCTCCATGATCGGGTCGCCCGGGCGCACGACGCCGCCTATGGTGTTGAAGCGCAGCCGCTTGACCACGCCGTCGATCGGGCTGCGGACCTCGGTGCGCCGCACCTGGTCGGCCGCCTTGGCGAGGATCTCTCGCTGGCGCGCCAGCGAGAGCTCGACCTGCCCGAGCTCCTCCACCGCGGTGCGGCGGAACTTCAGCGCTTCCTCGCGCTCGCGCTCCACCGCCTCCGCGAGCGCGCCGCGGGCGCGCGGGATCGCCTCGGCGAGCTGGCCAAGCGTGCCCTGCAGGCCCTCCAGCTCGGCCGCAAGCTTGAGGTGCTCCATCTTCGGCACGAGGTCCTGCGCCAGGAGATCCTTCGACATGCCGAACCGCTGCTCGGCCAGCCGCAGGTTGGCGGCGCTGGCGCGCTGGCGCGATTCAAGCTCGCGCACCTCGAGCTCGCGCTGGCGGGTCTGGCTCTTCAGCACCGACAGCGTGCTCGCCTGCTGGCGCGCGCGGCCGTCATAGGCGTCCGTCTCGGTACGCGCGAGGTCGGGATAGCGCTCCTTCAGCGCCGCCGGCGGCTCGAACGGCTGGCCCGACGCCTCGGCCTGCAGCCGGGCGCGGCGCAGGGTCAGGCCGTCGATCTGCACCAGGATCTCGTCGCGGCCGGGCGCGACGGTGCCGAGGTCGAGCTGCACCAGCCGGTCGCCGGCCTTGACGGCCTGGCCCTCGGCGATGTCGATCGCCGCGATGATGCCGCCTTCGAGGTGCTGGATGACCTTGACCTGACCTTCGGGCACCACCTCGCCGGCGGCGGTCGCCACCTCGTCGAACTCCGCATAGTGCGCCCAGACCAGGCCGGTGACGACCAGCAGGACGACCATCCACGCCGCCGACTGGCCGCGCGGCAGCGCGGTGCGCTTCAGCTCGTCGAGCGCGCTCACGCCGTGCGCTCCAGCGGCGGGCGGTGCGGGCCGCCGGAGAACAGCCGCGGCATGATCTCCGGCGCGGCGCCGGCCATGACGATGCGGCCGCGGTCCAGCACCACGATGTTGTTGCACGCCGACAGCAGGATCGGGCTGTGGGTGACGACCAGCACGTTGCGCTCGCGCGCAAGGCCGGCCAGCACGTTGCGCAGCCCCTCCTCCGCCTCGCGGTCGAGGCTCGCGGTCGGCTCGTCAAGCAGCAGCACCGGCGGGTCGCACAGCAGCGCGCGCGCGATCGCGATGCGCTGGCGCTGGCCGGCCGACAGCCGGCCGCCGCCCTCGCCAACCGCGGTCGCGTAGCCGTCGGGGAAATCGACGATGAACTCGTCGGCGCCGGCGGCGCGCGCGGCGGCCAGGATCGCGGCATCATCGGCGTCGGGATGGCCGATCGCGATGTTGTCGCGGATCGAGGCGGCAAAGAGGAACGTCTCCTGCGGCACGTAGCCGATCCAGCGCGCCAGCTCGCCGCGGCTGAACTGCGCCACGTCGGCGCCGTCGAGCAGCACGCGGCCTTCCGCCGGGCGGTAGAGGCCCTGGATCAGCTTCAGGAGCGTGGTCTTGCCCGAGCCGTTGCGCCCGACCAGCGCGTGCAGCGCGCCCGGCTTCACCGTCAGGCGCAGGCCGTCGATCACCGGCGCCGCCTCCGGCGCGAAGCGGAACACGACGCGGTCGAGCGCGATCTCGCCCTTGGGCCGCTCGCGCGAAACCGCGGACTCGCGCCGCTCCTCCGCCTCCGGGAACAGGTCGTCGAGCCGTTCGGCCGACTGGCGATAGCCGGCCAGCGACCGCCAGGCGCCGACCAGCTGGTTGAGCGGTCCGATCACCCGCGTGCTCAGCATGTTGGCCGCGATCAGCGCGCCGATGGTGAGCGACTGGTCGAGGATCGCCAGCGCGCCGACCGCGGTGAGCGACACCGTCGTCAGCACCGCCAGCGTGGCGCCGGCGTTGGCGAACGCGTTGGCGCGGCCGCCGCGGCTGAGCGACTGGCGGATCACCGCGGCGTGGCTGTCCTCCCACCGCGGGCGCAGCGTGTCGGCCAGCGCCAGCGCCTTCACCGTGTTGCGGCCGGCGATCAGCTCGGCGACCAGACCGTCGCGCGCCAGCCCGGCATCGCGCTCGGCCCGGCTGGCCGACTGCACCGCACGCGAGGACCACCACGCCAGGGTGCAGAACAGCGCCAGCGCCGCCAGCATCACCCACACGATCGGCTGGGCGATCAGGAAGATCAGGCCGATGGCGAGGATCACGAACGGCACGTCGACCAGCAGCACCGCGTTGGGGCCACCGACCATGTCGCGCACCCGTTCGACGTCGCGGAACACGACCTGCCAGTAGGCCTGCGGCCGGGTCTCCAGCGCGCGAAGCGGCAGCGCAGCGAGCTTGTCGAACAGCCGGCGGCCGAGGTCGACGTCGATCTCCAGCGCGACCCGCTGCATCAGCCGCGCACGCGCCTGGCGCACGATGAAGTCGAAGGCAAGCACCGCGGCCATGCCGATGACGAGGCCCTGCAGGGTGGTCAGGCCGGCGTGGAACACGACCCGGTCGTAGACCTGCAGCACGAACACCGGCGCCGCCAGCGCGAGCAGGTTTATCACCAGCGAGAACGCCAGCAGGTTGGCGAACCGCGGCCACAGCGGCCGCAGCGCCTGGCGCAGCCAGCTTCGCGATGAACCGTTCGCCATGCCGGCGCCCCGCCTGCCCCGCCTCAGGACGTGATGACGATCTGGACGTCGTCCTTCGTGACGACGACGCCGGGATCGACGGTGGCGACGATGGTGTAGCCTTCGCCCTTGCCGTTGGCGTCGAAGTAGAGGGTCGAATCCGCCTTGGAGTAGATCAGCGTCGGCGCGCCGGCATCGAAGTTGGCGTTGCCGCCGGCGGCGGTCCCGTCATACGGCCCGTCGATGATCGAGAAGTTGATGCCTTCCTGCGTCGGCACCTGGAACAGGCCGAAATTGTCGCCGAACAGGCTGATCTTGTCCTCGCCCGGCGCGAAGTCGGTGATGACGTCGCCCGCGGCGGTGCCGCCGTTCGACGCGACCGTGGCCGCTTCCCCGGGGCTGCGCCAGTGGTAGGTGTCGGCGCCGGGGCCGCCGGTGAGCGCGTCGGCGCCGGCGCCGCCCTGCAGGAAGTCATTGCCGCTGCCGCCGGCCAGGGTGTCGTTCGCCGCGCCGGCGATCACGCTGTCGTTGCCGCCGCCGCCGTTCCAGTCGAGCGCGACGTTCGCCGTGTTCGACACCAAATCGTCGTCGCCGTCGCCGGAGTCGATCTTGACGATCTCCACCGCGCTGAGCAGCAGGGTTTCGCCGTTCATCGCCAGGGATGCGAAGCCGCCGCCCGCGTCCGACAAGGTGATGACGTTGCCGCCGCTGCCGAGCGTCGCCAGCAGCGTGTCGGTGCCGGCGCCGCCGTCGACCTGGTCGTTGCCGTCGCCGGGCTGCCAGACGATGGTGTCGTCGCCGCCGAGCGCGAAGATGTTGTCGTTGCCGCCGGCACCGGTCAGCACGTTGGCGCCGTTGTTGCCGAAGATCACGTTCTCCTGGCCGTTGCCGGTGCCGTCGATGTCCTGGCCTCCGGTCAGCACCAGCACCTCGACGTTGTCGGGCAACGTGAAGTCGACCGAGCTCTCGACCACGTCGAGGCCCTCGTCCGCGTTCTCGACCACCGTGTCGCCGGGATCGTCGACCTCGTAGGTGTCGTTGCCTTCGCCGCCGATCAGCGCGTCTGCGCCGAGGCCGCCGATCAGCGTGTCGTTGCCGGCGCCGCCCGCCAGCACGTTGTCGCCGTCGTTGCCGACGATGACGTTGTCGAGCTCGTTGCCGGTGCCGTCGATGTCCTGGTTGCCCGCCAGCGTCAGGTTCTCGACATTGGCCGACAGGGTGACGCTGGCGCTGCCGATCACCTTGTCGACGCCTTCGTTCGGCTCTTCCACGATGGTGTCGCCGGGGTCGTCGACATAATAGGTGTCGTTGCCGGGGCCGCCGGCCATGACGTCGGCGCCGGGGCCGCCGTCGATCACGTCGTCGCCGGCGCCGCCGATCAAGGTGTCGTTGCCGATGCCGCCGAACACCGTCACCGGCCCGGTGGCGGCGCTGGCGTCGAACGTGTCGTTGCCCGACCCGGTGTCGATCAGGAGCTGCGGCGCGCCGCCGGCCGAGAGGTCGCCGATGGTGACGACGTCGTCGCCGGCGCCCGCGGTCACCGATATCAGCAGCGTCTCGGCGTTGGAGATGAGGATCTCGCCGCCCAGCGCACCGGCCAAGGTGACCACCGTCTGGCCGCCGACGTCCTTGATCGACACCAGGTCGGCGCCTTCGCTGGCGTTGACCTGCACCGTGTCCTGGCCGGCGCCGGTATCGATCAGGTCGCTGCCGTCGCCGGCGTTCCACGTCACCAGGTCGTCGCCGGAGCCGGTGAAGATCACGTCGTCGCCGGCGCCGCCGGCCACGACGTAGTCGAGCCCGCTGCCGGCCGCGGCCACCGTGTCGTTGCCGCCGCCGCCGACGAAGGTCACGGTGCCGCCGCCGAAGGCGCCGTCCACGAACAGCGAGTCGTCGCCGTCGCCGGCGACGATGGTGATGTTCTCCACCGAATCGAGCGTGATGACGGCCGGGTTCGGCCCGTCGATCAGGAGGACCGGCGGGATCGATTCGCCCGACAGGGTGTAGGTGGTGCCCCCGGTCGGGTTGCCGTCCACGATCAGCGTGTCGTCGCCGCCGTCGCCAGCCACCGTGTCGTTGCCGTCGCCATCGTTCCACTGGATGACGTCGTCGCCGCCTTCGCCGAGGATCGAATCGTCGCCGGCGCCGCCGATCAGCGTGTCGTCGCCGTCGGAGCCGAGCAGCGTGTCATTGCCGGCGCCGCCGACCAGGACGTCGGGGTCGGGCGTGCCGACGATGACCTCGTCGGCCGGCGTCACGGTGATGTTGACGACGCCGGTGGCGAAGCCGCCCTTGCCGTCGGAGATCGTGTAGGTGAACGAGTCCGGGCCGCTGTAGCCTTCGTCCGGCACGTAGGACAGGAAGCCGCCGTCGGTCAGCGACAGCGCGCCGTGCGCCGGATCGGTGAAGCTCTCGAACAGGACCGCGTCGCCGTCGGCGTCGAGGTCGTTGGCGAGCAGCGTGTCGAGGAAGATCTCGCCCGATTGATCCTGGATCACGGTGACCGCATCGGCGACCGCGACCGGCGGGGTGTTGGGCGGCGCGACCGGCGTCACGGTGATCGACACCGTGGCGGTTGCGGTGCCGCCCTGGCCGTCGGAGAGGGTGTAGGTGAACGCATCGCCGCCGGCGAAGCCCGGGTTCGGCGTGTATGTGAAGGTGCCGTTGCCGTTGGCGACCAACGAGCCGTTGGCCGGCTGGGAGGTCGCGATGATCGCGAGCGTGCCGCCGTCCGGATCGCTGTCGTTGGCAAGCAGGACCGCCGACGAAATCAGCAGCGGCGTGCCCTGCGGCGTGGTCGCCGAATCGCCGCCGGCGGTCGGCGCCTCGTTGGCGCCGCCGACGGCGATGGTGACGCCGCCGCTCGCCGTGCCGCCCTTGCCGTCCGACACGGTGTAGGTGAAGAAGTCGGGGCCGCTGAAGTTGGGATCCGGCGTGTAGGTGAACGTGCCGTCGCCGTTGTCCGCCAGCGTGCCGTTGACCGGCTGGCCGAACCCGATGATCGCGAGCGCATCGCCGTCGGCGTCCGTGTCGTTGGCGAGGAGCTCCGAGGCCGCAAAGGTGATCGCGGTGTCCTCGAACGTGTTCAGCACGTCGCCGCCGACCACCGGCGCGTCGTTGACCTCGCCGACCGTCACCGTGACGGATGCCGTCGCCACGCCGCCCTGGTTGTCGGTCACCGTGTAGGTGAAGCTGTCGACGCCGCTGAAGCCGGGGTTCGGCGTGTAGGTGAAGGTGCCGTTGCCGTTGGCGACGACGCTGCCCTGCGCCGCCTGGCCGACCGCGACGACCGACAAGGTGCCGCCGTCCGGGTCGCTGTCGTTGGCGATCAGCGATGCGCCCGAAAAGACCACCGACTTGTTCTCGGCGGTCGCGAGCGCGTCCCCGGCGGCGATCGGCGGATCGTTGACCGGCGTGACGGTCACCACCACCGTGCCGGTGGTGCTGCCGCCGAGACCATCGGCGACGGTGTAGGCGTAGTTGTCGACGCCGTTGAAGTCGGGGTTCGGCGTGTAGGTGAAGGTGCCGTCGCCGTTGGCGACGACGGTGCCGTTCGACGCACCCGACACGCTGACGATCGACAGCGCGCCGCCGGAGACGCTGGCGTCGTTGCCCAGCAGCGCGCCGGCGTTGAAGGTGAGCGCCGTGTCTTCCGCCGTCGCCAGCGTGTCGGCGACGGCGACCGGCGCGCCGCCGGGAGCCGGCGGCTGCTGCTGGAGCAGCAGCTCGGTGTTGCGGTCGACGCCGCCCAGCCCGCCGAGGCCGAGCGAGGCGAGCTGCACCAGGCCGGGGAACTTGTAGGCGAGGGTGAAGGCGTTGAACAGGTTGGGATCGCCCGATCCGCCGAGGCCGAGCGCGCCGGCGAAGAATGGCGAGTCGCTGCCGACCTGCGGGTCGCCGTAGGCGCTGCCGCCCGGCTGGTTGCCGCCGGCGGCGGGCTCCGTCTGCGCCGCCTGCTGCAGCTCCGCCTGGCTCGGCTCGTTGTGGCGCTCGTCCGGGTTCTGCTGCTGTTGCTGCTGCGGCGGCTGGTTGACGCTGAACGGGGTCAGCAGCGTCGACATGCCGCGCGCGTCCTGGAACAGGAGGCCGAGCAGCGATTGCGGCACCGGCCCCGGCACCGTCGGCGGCGCGGTCGGGCTGCTGACGAACGTCGCCCAGCCGGGGATGTCGATGACGACCGACCCGGCGCTGTTGGTGACGGTGATGACGCCCGAATCGAGGGCGAAGGTGGTCTGGCCGCCGACCTGCACGACGTTGATGCCGTATTCGGTGCCGCGCACGCCCAGGGTCGCGACCGGTGTGTCGACGCGCAGCGCCGCCGGGTTGGCCTTGGCGATCTCGCCCGACACCGCGACGAACGCGCCCTGCAGCAGGGTGAAGGCCGAGGCGCCGGCGGCCGGCTGTGACGGGTTGAACACGAGGTCGTCGAGCACCATCCGCGCGTTCTCGGAAAGCGCGAACGTCGTCTTGTCGACGAACACGAGGCCGAGCTTGGCGCCGGCGCCGGTCGCCACCACGTCGCCCTTGTAGACCGGGTCGCCCTGGTGCAGCGCCTCGCGCACGCCGTTGGCGTGGGTGACGGTCGCGCCGCCGGTGATGAGCTCCACCTTGCCGATCGCTGCGCCGGGCCCGGGCGACGCGCCGGCCTGCGCGTACTGGCCGGGCGCGAGCGGGCCGGCGAGCTTGGCCACCAGCTCCGGCGACATCCGCGCGCCGAGGTCGGACACCAGCGTCGGCGGCGTCTCGGCCATGTAGTAGCCGCGCACCAGCACCGACGCGCCGTCGGCACCGGTCAGCATCAGGTCGTGGCCGTGGCGCGCGTAGTCGGCGGCGATGACGAAGTCGGCGCCCGGCACGTGCAGCTCGCTTGCGCCGGCCTGCAGGACGAGCGGTGCTTCGTCCGCGGCGCCGGACGGCGCGGCGGTGGTGATCGGGGCGGTGTGGAGCGCCATGGCGAGCCTCAGTTCTCCACCGGCAGCGGCCGCGCGAAATCGAGCCAAATACCGGTAAAATGCGAGTATTGTTGAAGACTAGCAGGGGGTCAACGGCAGGTCCGTGACGCGCATCACAATCATGGTTAAGCCGAAACGATGACCGGTGCGGTCGGACGGCTGGCCCAGCGCAGCGAAACCGACGCGGCCCCGCCGTCGAAGCCGGCGCGGCGCGGCCGTCAGGGATGGTGGCGCCGCCGGCTGCGGCTGGGCCTGCCGCGCGCGGTCGCGCTGGCGCTGCTGGCGGTGCTGCTGGCGCTCCGGGCATGGGACCCGCTGCCGGTGGAGGCGCTGCGGCTGCGCACCTTCGATCTTTACCAGAACCTCGCGCCGCGCCCGATCGCCGCCCGGCCCGCGGTGATCGTCGACATCGACGAGGAGAGCATGGCCGCGATCAGCCAGTGGCCGTGGCCGCGCACCGTGCTGGCCGACATGGTGGACAGGCTGTTCCGCCTGGGCGCCGTGGCGGTCGCCTTCGATTCGGTGTTCCCGGAGCCCGACCGCATGTCCCCGGCCAACGTGGCGCAGGCCTTCCGCGGCCTCAACGACGAGGCGCGGGCCAGCCTTAACGCGATGCCGAGTAACGATTCCGTGTTCGCCGACAGCCTGCGGCGCGGCCGGGTGGTGCTGGGCCAGGCGACGATGGAGCGGCCGGTCGCCGGCGCCGCGCCGCGTCCCGCCGCCGTGACGCCGGTGGCGGAGATCGGCGGCGACCCGCGGCCGCACCTGTTCCACTACCCGGCCGTGCTGCGCAACGTGCCGGAGATCGAGGCCGCGGCGGCCGGACGCGGCATGATGACCATCCCGCCGGAGAGCGACAACATCGTGCGCCGCGTGCCCGCCGTGATGCGGGTGGGCGAGGCGCTGTACCCGTCGCTGGTGGTCGAGCTGCTGCGCGTGGCCACCGGCCAGTCGACCTACGGGGTCCGGGTCGACCGCGCCGGCGTGCAGGGCATCGTGGTCGCCGGCACCCTGATCCCGACCGACGGCCAGGGGCGCATCTGGGTCCACTTCTCCGCGCCCGACCCGGCGCGCTACCTGTCGGCGCACAAGGTCATCGACGGCAGCGCGCCGCCCGAGTCGGTGCGCGGCAAACTGGTGCTGGTCGGCGCGTCGGCGGCAGGCCTGCGCGACCTGCGCGCGACGCCGCTGTCGCCAACCATGCCGGGGGTGGAGGTGCACGCCCAGCTGATCGAGACCATCCTGTCGGGCTCGCACCTGGTGCGGCCGAACTATGCGCCGGGGGCGGAGCTGACCTTGACCCTGGTCGCCGGGCTCCTGATCGTCACGCTGGTGCCGCTGGTCGGCGCATGGTGGACGCTGGCGATCGGCACCGTCGTCGCGGCGTCGCTGGCCGGCACGTCGTGGTACCTCTACCTCGAGCAGCGGATGCTGATCGACGTCGGCTACGCGATGGGCAGCGCCATCGTGCTTTACGGCGTGCTGACGTTCCTGGGCTTCGCGCGCGAGGAGGCGCAGCGCCAGCGCATCAAGACCGCGTTCTCGCGCTACCTGTCGCCCGACGTGGTGTCGCGGCTGGCCGAGGATTCATCGCAGCTCAAGCTGGGCGGCGAGATGCGCGAGATGACCCTGCTGTTCACCGACGTGGAGGGCTTCACCCGCATCTCGGAGAACTACGACGCGGTCGGCCTGACCAACCTGGTCAACTCGATCCTGACGCCGCTGACGCGCTGCGTGCTGGCGACCGGCGGCACGGTGGACAAGTACATGGGCGACGCGATCATGGCGTTCTGGAACGCGCCGCTGAACGACGCGGAGCACGCGCGCCACGCCTGCCTGACGGGGCTCGCGATCCGGCGCGAGATCGCGCCGCTCAACGAGCGCATCCGCGCCGACGCCGAGGCGCGCGGCCGGCCGTTCTCCCCCATCAACGTCGGGGTCGGCATCAACACCGGCGAGTGCTGCGTCGGCAACATGGGCTCGGACCTGCGCTTCGACTACTCGGTGCTGGGCGACACGGTGAACATCGCCTCGCGGCTGGAGGGCCAGACGCGCACCTACCGCGTCGGCATCGTGGTCGGCGAGACGACGCAGGCGCAGGCCCCCGACCTCGCCTTCCTGGAGGTCGACCTGCTGCGCGTGGTCGGCAAGACGCGACCGGTGCGCATCTTCACCCTGGCCGGCGACGCCGCGCACGCCGCGACGCCGGCGTTCCAGGCCCTGGCCGCGAAGCACGCCGCGCTGATCGCCGCCTATCGCGCCCAGGACTGGGACGCGGCCGAGGCGCTGTGCGGCGAATGCCTGGCGCTGGAGCCAGCGTTCGCCGGCCTCTACCAGGTCTATGCCGAGCGCATCGCCGGCTTCCGCCTCGACCCGCCGCCGCCGGCATGGGACGGCGTCTACGTCGCGACGTCGAAGCACTGAGTCCCGCTCCGGTCCCTATCCCGCATCCCAATACGGCGCCCGGCCGAAGCGCGCGACGAGGAAATCGACGAACAGGCGGACCTTCGCCGACAAATGCCGGCTGGGCGGCCAGATCGCGTGCAGCGCCCGCGGCGGCGCCGCGTAGCCGTCGAGCACGCTGCGCAGCGCGCCGCGGCGGACCGCGTCGCCCAGGATGAACGTCGGCAGCAACGCGATGCCGCAGCCGCCGACCGCGGCGTCGCGCAGCACGTCGCCGTTGTTGCACGACAGCCGCCACGGCACCGGCACCCAGTGGACCGCGCCGTCCGGCCCGGTCAGCCGCCACTGGTTGCCGGTCGCCTGGTTGCCGTAGTTCAGGCAGTCGTGGCCGCGCAGGTCGTCGGGGTGGCGCGGTACGCCGCGCGCGTCGAGATAGGCCGGCGCCGCGCACAGCACCACCGCCACCGGCGCGATGCGGCGGGCGACCAGGCTCGACGACGGCAGGTCGGCGATGCGCAGGGTGACGTCGTAGCCGCCCTCCACGGGATCGACCAGCTCGTCCGACAGGTTGAGCAGGACCTGCAGGCCGGGATTGGCCGTCATGAAATCGCCCAGCGCGCGGCCCAGGTGAATGGTGCCGAACGACATCGGCGCATTGACCCTGAGCAGCCCGCGTGGTTCCGCCGACAGCCGGGCGACCGCGAGGTCGGCCTCCTCCAGGTCGGCGAGGATGGCGAGGCAGCGGTCGTAGTAGGCTTGGCCGTTCTCGGTCGGCGCGACCTGCCGGGTGGTGCGGTTGAGGAGCTGGACCCCCAGCGATTCCTCCAGGTCCAGCACGTGCTTGCTGACCGCCGAGCGCGACAGCCGCAGCTCGCGCGCGGCCTGCGAGTAGCTGCCGTGCGCGACCACGCGGGTGAAGGCCCGGATGCTGGCGAGCTTGTCCATCGACGCGTCCCCATTGTCCACGAATTGGCGACACACCATACAACATCGGCCGGATTGTGCATGAATGGGATCGGCCCGATATCTGCGGGCAAGCGAGCCGCACGGCTCCGTAGCCAAAGGAGGTACCCGCAATGATCACCGTCCGTCGCGCCGAGGACCGAGGCGTCGCCGACCACGGCTGGCTGGACAGCCGCCATACCTTTTCGTTCGGCGACTACCGCGACCCGGCCCACATGGGGTTCGGCCCGCTGCGCGTCATCAACGAGGACCGCGTCGCGCCGGGCGGCGGCTTCGCCACCCACGGCCACCGCGACATGGAGATCGTCTCCTATGTCCTGGAGGGCGCGCTGGCGCACCGCGACAGCATCGGCACCGGCTCGGTGATCCGGCCGGGGGACGTGCAGCGCATGACCGCCGGAACGGGCATCCGCCACAGCGAGTTCAACGATTCTGCCGACGCGCCGGTGCACTTCCTGCAGATCTGGCTGTTCCCGGAGCGGGACGGCCTGACGCCGGGCTACGAGCAAAAGTCGTTCGCGGACGCGGAGCGCCGCGGCCGGCTGCGCCTGATCGCCTCGCGCGACGGCGCCGACGGGTCGGTGGTGATCCACCAGGACGTCCGCCTGTATGCGGCGGTGCTCGGGGCCGGGCAGGCGGTCGGGCATACGCCGGCGGACGGCCGGACGGCGTGGATCCAGGTCGCGCGCGGCGCGGTGAGCCTCAACGGGCAGGCGCTGCGCGCCGGCGACGGCGCCGCGGTGACCGGCGAGACCGCGCTCACCCTCGCGGCGGACGGCGACGGCGGCGAAGTGCTGCTGTTCGACCTGCCGCCGGCCCGCTGAACGCCTTTTCCAGCCGGAGACCGACCATGACCAAGGTTCTCGTCCTCTACTACTCCGCCCACGGCCACATCGAGACGATGGCCCAGGCGGTGGCCGAAGGCGTCAGCGAAGCGGGCGCCAAGGCGACAATCAAGCGGGTGCCCGAGCTGGTGCCGGAGGAGGTCGCGCGCAAGGCCGGCTACAAGCTCGACCAGCCGGCGCCGGTCGCCGAGCCGGCGGAGCTCGCCGACTACGACGCCATCATCTTCGGCACCGGCACGCGCTTCGGCAACATGACGGCCCAGATGAAGAACTTCCTGGACCAGGCCGGCCCGCTGTGGGCGCAGGGCAAGCTGGTCGGCAAGGTGGGGTCGGTGTTCACCTCGTCCGCCACCCAGCACGGCGGCCAGGAATCGACCATCCTGACCTTCCACCCGGTGCTGCTGCACCTCGGGATGGTGATCGTCGGGCTGCCCTATGCCTTCCAGGGCCAGACCGGCGTCGCGGAGGTCATGGGCAATTCGCCTTACGGCGCCTCCACGATCGCCGGCGGCGACGGCAGCCGCCGGCCGAGCGAGGTCGAGCTTGCCGGCGCCCGATACCAGGGCAGGCACGTGGCGGCCATTGCGGCAAAACTGCGCTGAACAAAGAGGGAACAACGGCGGCGATCCGGTTCGCCGCCGTTGCACGCCAGGGAACCCGATGGGTTCCCGCCCGTTATGTCGGGTCGCTGAAGGCAAGGGTCGATGGCGGGCGTCACGAGCATACGGGAGCAGCTGAAGCGGGCAACGGCACCCGTCCACGCGCGCCTGGAACGCGACCTCGGGCTCGCCGGCGAAGGGTTGAGCCGCCCGCGCTACATCTTCCTGCTGGCCCGCTTCTACGGGTTCCACGCGGCATGGGAACCGGCGATGGCGCGGGTGCTGGCCGACGACGCCTTCTGGGCGCCGCGACGGCGGGCGCCGCGCCTGGCCGCGGACCTCAACGCCTACGGCTTCACCGACACCGACATGGCCGCCTTGCCGGTCTGCCCGGAACTGCCGCGGTTGGACACGACGGCGCGGGCGCTGGGGTCGCTGTACGTCCTGGAGGGCTCGCGCCTGGGCGGCGCCGTGGTGGCGCGCAACCTGGCGGCCGTAATGGGCGCCCGCGACCGCTCCGCCTATTTCGACGCCGACCGCGGGGAGACGGCGCGGCTGTGGCGGGAATACCTGGTGCGGCTGGAGGGGTTCGCGACGCCCGGCAATGCGGCGGAGATCGTCGCTGCGGCCGGCGATACGTTCGACCGCCTGCACCGGTGGCTGTGCCGGGGCGGTTGAGGGCAGCGCGATGGCCGTCACCGCACAGACCCTGCTCGACTGCGACCAGGAGCCGATCCGGATTCCGGGCTCGGTGCAGCCGCACGGCTTCCTCATCGCCCTCCGCGCCGACGGATTGGCGGTGCGCCAGGCATCGGCCAATGCCGGCGCCGCACTGCGGGTCGCGTTGCCTCAGGCGATCGGCCGCCCGCTGGGCGAGGTCGCGGCGCCCGCCATCGCCGCGCTGATCGACCCGCCGGCCGGCGCGCCGCCGACGGACACGCCCAGCCTCCTCGGAATGGTCGAGGTCGACGGCCGCCGGTTCGATGCCGTCGCGCACCGGACCGACGGCACGCTGGTGCTGGAGTTCGAGGAAGCCGGCGGCCAGGCCGACACCGAGTCCGCCTACGAGGTCCTGCGCGGCTTCGTCGAGGACCTGCATGGCATCGACAGCGAAGCAGCGGCCTGCCGGCGCGCTGCCGCCGTGGTGCGGCGGATCACCGGCTTCGATCGCGTCCTGGTGTACCGCTTCGACGCGGAATGGAACGGCACGGTCGTCGCCGAGGACCGCAACGATGCGCTTCCGTCCTACCTGGACCTGCGCTTCCCGGCAGCCGACATCCCGGCGCAGGCACGCGCGCTCTACCGGCTGAGCCGCATCCGCCAGATTCCCGATTCCGGCTACGGGCCGGTGCCGCTGCTGGGAGCCGCCTGCGACGCGCCCCTGGACTTGAGCCAGGCTGTGCTGCGCAGCGTCTCGCCGGTCCATCTCGAATACATGCGCAACATGGGGACGGTCGCCTCCATGTCGCTGTCGATCGTCATCGAAGGCCGGCTGTGGGGCCTGATCTCGTGCCACCACCATGCGGCGCGGTGCACCCCGTTCCGAACGCGCGTGGCGTGCGACTTCGTCGCGCGCACGGTGGCGCTTCGCCTGGCGGCGCAGGGCATGCATGCCGATGCGGCCGACCGCGTGGCGCTGCAGGACGTGCAGGCGCGACTCCTGGCCCGAATGGCCGCGGCGCCCAACTTCGTCGACGGGCTGACGGCGGCGCCCGGCGACCTGCTGGGCCTTGCCCGCGCCGACGGCGCCGCGGTCGTGCACGATGGCCGCTGCGTCGCGGTGGGCGCGACACCCGAGGCGGCCGACATCCAGCGCCTGGTGTCCTGGCTCGACCTCCACGTCGGCAAGACGGTGTTCGCGACCGCCGCGCTGGCGCGCGAGATGCCGGGCGCCGGCCGGCTGGCGGAGCGCGCGGCCGGCGTGCTCGCGGTCGCCGTCTCCGGGATGCACGCGAGCTACGTCCTGTGGTTCCGCCAGGAGGTGGAGCGCACCGTGACCTGGGGCGGCGACCCGCGCAAGTCGGGCGCCGACGCACGGCGGCTGAGCCCGCGCACCTCGTTCGAGGCGTGGAAGGAGACGGTGCGCGAGACCGCCGCGCCGTGGACGCCGGCGGAGATCGACGCCGCGCGCTCGCTGCGCACCGCGGTGGTCGACATCGTGCTGCGCAAGGCGGAGGAGCTCGCCGCGCTGACCGACGAGCTGGTGCGCTCGAACCGCGAGCTGGAAGCGTTCTCCTACTCGGTGTCGCACGACCTGCGTGCGCCGTTCCGCCACATCGTCGGCTACGCCGAGCTGCTGGTCGAGCGCGACGGCGGCCGGCTGGACGAAAAGGCGCGGCACTACATCCGCAGCATCATCGATTCGGCATACGCGGCCGGCAAGCTGGTGGACGACCTGCTCAACTTCTCGCAGATGGGCCGCGCGTCGCTGCATCCGGTGACCGTCGACATGAACAAGCTGGTCGACGAGGCGCGGCGTTCACTGGCGCCGGACATCGACGGCCGCGACATCGAATGGCGGATCGCCCGGCTGCCGGCGGTGCGCGCCGACCCGTCGCTGCTGCGCCAGGCGGTGCTGAACCTGCTGTCCAACGCGGCGAAGTACACGCGCGAGCGCTCGCCTGCGATCATCGAGGTTACCGGCGAGCGGATCGGCGAAGAGGCCGTGATCGCCGTGCGCGACAACGGCATCGGCTTCGACATGGCCTATGTCGACAAGCTGTTCGGCGTGTTCCAGCGCCTGAACAGGGTCGAGGACTACGAGGGAACCGGAATCGGCCTCGCCAACGTGCGCCGCATCGTCGAGCGTCACGGCGGCCGGGCATGGGCCGAAGGAGAGGTCGGCCACGGAGCCGTGTTCCGCATTGCGCTCCCGAGGGCTGCGCGAAAGGAGGAATGATGGCTTCGCTTCGACCGATACTGCTCGTCGAGGACAACCCGAAGGACGTCGAACTGACCTTGGCGGCGCTGGCCAAGTGCCAGCTCGCCAACGACGTCGACGTGACGCGCGACGGCGTCGAGGCCCTCGACTACCTGTGCTGCCGCGGCCCCTACACGGGACGCAACAGCGGCGAGCCGGCGGTGGTGCTGCTCGACCTCAAGCTGCCGCGACTGGACGGGCTCGAAGTGCTCGAGCGCATCAAGCGCGACCCGGCGCTGCAGCAGGTGCCCGTCGTCATGCTGACGTCGTCGCGCGAGGAGCAAGACCTGGTGCGCAGCTATCGCCTCGGCGTCAACGCCTTCGTCGTCAAGCCGGTGGGCTTCCGCGAGTTCTTCGAGGCGATCAAGGACCTCGGCATGTTCTGGGCGATCCTCAACGAGCCGCCGCCGCTGATCGGACGCGGCGGGATGGTCGAGGACACGGAGACGGTGTGAGCATGGCCGGCGACGCCGAGACGGTGCGCATCCTGCTGCTGGAGGACAGCCCCGCCGACGCCGAGCTGGTCGCCGCGCAGCTCGAGCGCGCCGGCCGGCTGCAGCGCATCGAGCGCGTCGACACGCGTGCGGCGTTCGTCGCCGCGCTCGCGGCGGGCGGCCACGACCTGATCCTGGCCGATTTCGCGCTGCCGGGCTTCGACGGCATGGCGGCGCTGCAGATCGCGCACGCGCAGGCGCCCGACATCCCGTTCATCTTCGTCTCGGGCGTGCTGGGCGAGGAAACGGCCGTCGAGGCGCTGAAGCAGGGCGCCACCGACTATGTCGTGAAGCAGCGGCTGGCCCAGGTGCCCGCGGCGGTCGATCGCGCCCTGAAGGAGGCGGAGGACCGGCGCGAGCGGCGCAAGGCGGAAGAGCGCAGCCGCATGCTGGTCGCCGAGCTGAGCCATCGGGTCAAGAACACGCTGGCGACAGTGATGGCGATCGCGCAGCAGACCCTGAAGCTCAGCGGATCGCTGCCCGAGTTCGAGCAGGCGTTCACCCGCCGCATCGAGGCCCTGGCCGACGCCCACGCGCTGCTGTTCCGCACCAACTGGGGCGACACCGACCTGCGCGACGTGGTCGACGTGGCGCTGACCCCGTTCCGGCGCGGCGACGGGCACGCGGTGCACATCGAGGGCGAGGCGGTGATGCTGCCGCCGCGCCAGGCGCTCACCATGACGCTGATCGTGCACGAACTGGCGACCAATGCCGGCAAGTATGGCGCCCTGAGCGACGGCAACGGCCGGGTTCGCATCCGCTGGCGCGCCGATGGCGACGGCAGCGACGGCGCGGTGCTGCGGTTCCGCTGGGAAGAGACCGCCGGTCCGCCGGTGAGCCCGCCCAGCCGCGCCGGCTTCGGCTCGCGCCTGATCGAGCGCAGCGTGAGCTACGAGCTCGACGGCGAGGCGAACCTGTCGTTCCCGCCGGCCGGCGCGGTGTGCGAGCTGTCGTTCCCGATCGGGGCGTGGCAGTCGGAGGGATGAGGCCGCCGTTCGTCCTCCGCCCGGACCACGCTCATGCCGCCTTGGCGAGCGCCCGTTCGATGACGGCGTGGAGGTGGTCGCGGCTGTAGGGCTTGCCGAGCTGCGGCACGGTGTCGAACGGGGCGGGGATGGTGGAGGTCATCGCGTAGCCGCTGCACAGCACCACCGGCACGCCCGTGTCCATCAGCTGCTTGGCGAGCGGATAGATCAATTCGCCGCGGACGTTGATGTCGAGCAGCGCGACATCGATCGCCGCGCCGCGCACCAGGCGGCGCGCCTGCTCGATGCTTGCCGCGGGTCCGACGACTTCGCACCCGAACTCGACCAGGAAGGCTTCGAGCGAGAGGGCGATGAGCGCCTCGTCCTCGACCACGAGGACCCGGCGGCCGTTCAAATCGGGCATTGCCTCTCCGTCGATACTACCGGGCCGCGACCGGCGGCCACCCCGCCCCCCTAGTCGGGGGCGATCGGTAACGCGCGAAGCCGCATGTGGTTCACCCGGACGTCAGAGCCCGATGGTCTCCGGGGTCAGGATGCCCATCACGAAAAGGACGCGGAACGAGGCGATCTGCACGTCGTAGACCGCGGCGAGGTAGTTGAGCCGGGCGGCGAACACCTCGCTCTGGGCATCGAGCACGTTGATCGCGGTCTCGCGGCCGGCGTCGCGCAGCCGCCGGCGGGCGACGAACACCTCCTCCGAGATGGCGACCGCGTTGTCGAGCAGGCGCACCCGCTCGCGCGCGGTGGCGAGTTGCTCCCACGCGATCCGCAGGTCCTCGATCACCTTCCGCCGGTTGTAGCCGTGGGTGTCCATGGCCGCGGCACGCGAGTAGGCGGCGGCGGCCACCGCCGCGTCGGTGGCGAAGCCGTTGAACAGCGACCAGTTGAGCCGCAGCAGCACGGCCCAGTCGCGGCGCACGCCTTCCAGCGCGTCGACGTTGTTCTCCCAGTTCAGCCGCCCGACGAGGTCGACCGAGGGGTAGTATTCCGCCTCGGCGATGCCGCGGTTGCGCTCGGCGACGTCGATCTGGCGGCTGGAGCCGCGCAGCACCGGGTTCTTGTCGTAGGCGGAGCCGACCGCAACGTCGAACGATTCCGGCACCATGTCGAGCCGCAGGTTGGGCTCCGTCATCTGCGCGACGTCGGGCGGATGGTCGAACACCTGGATGTAGCGCGCCACCGCCTCGTTCAGGTTGCCCTGGAGCTGGACGCGGCGTTCCTTGGCGAGCTGCAGACGGGTCTTGGCGAGCAGCACGTCGACGGCGATGCCGGCGCCGCGCTGCACCCGCTCGTCCTCCAGCGCCGCCTGCTGCTGGATCGTGTCCTCGTTCTCCCGCGCGACGGCGACCAGCTTCGACTGGCGCAGCACGGCGTAGTAGGCGGTGATCCCTTCCAGCAGCAGCGACTGGCGCGCCGCCTCCTGCGTCTCCTGCGCGACGTCGCGCTGCGCCGTCGCCCAGCCCTTGCGCTCGTGCGTCGCGAAGCCGTTGAAAAGGTTCTGGGTCACCGACAGCGTGATCTTCTCGCGCGTCAGCTCCGAGGTTTCGTTGCGGCCGCGCGTGATCGGATCATCGATCGTCTCGCGCCCGACGTCGCCGCTGAGGACGGCGCTGGGCAGGTAGCCGGCGCCGGCGCGGCGGATGCCTTCGGTGGCGGCGGCGACGTTGCTGGTCTCCGCCTTCAGGCGCGGGTGCGTGGTGAGGAGGGACTGCAGCTCCTGCTGCAATGTCTGGCCGAGCGCGACCGGCGCGACGGCCGACAGGAAAAAAAGCGACAATGCTGCTACGCCGACCCGGCCGGCGGCGCACGCCCGGTTGTTCATCATCCCCATCCCTTCGCCGGCGACGGCCTGCCGCGCGGCGGCCGACGTTCTTCGACGCGCCGCCAGTCTGACCGCGCCCGACCGCCGACGCAACCCCCGTGGGCCTTGCGCGCATTGGCGAATTGGGGCACGAGTCCGCCTCAGGTAAGGGGGTGCCGCAGGCCGCTCGGGGGCGCCTGCGAGCCGTCGCAAACAAGCCAGAACGAGGAGTTCCCGTCCGATGCCCAGCAAGCTGAAGATCACCATCGCCTGCGGCAACTATGACCGCGTCGCCGCCATCAAGGACGGCCGGGTCGAGGTCGAGGGGTGCGAGATCACCTTCATCCCGCTCGAGCCCGAGGAGGTGTTCTTCCGCGCCTTCCGCTACCAGGAGTTCGACGTGTGCGAACTGTCGTTCTCGTCCACCATGAACATGGTGGCCAAGAACGAGTGCCCGTTCGTCGGCATCCCGGCCTTCGTGTCGCGGGTGTTCCGCCACTCGGGCATCTTCATCCGCACCGACCGCGGCATCAAGACGCCGCAGGACCTCAAGGGCAAGCTGGTCGGCCTGCCCGAATACCAGATGACCGCCCCGGTGTGGATGCGCGGCATCATGGAGGACGAGTACGGCGTGAAGCCGACCGACATCCATTGGCGCCAGGGCGGCCAGGACGAGCCGGGGCGCGACGAGCGGACGCCGCTGAAGCTGACCAACGGCACCGACCTGCAGTCGATCCCCGAGGACCGCACCCTGTGCGACATGTTCGAGAAGGGCGAGCTCGACGCGCTGTTCACCGCCCGGGCGCCGGAGCCGTTCCTGCGCGGGGCGCCCAACATCGGCCGGCTGTTCCCCAACTACCGCCAGGTCGAGCGGGAATACTACAAGAAGACCAAGATGTTCCCGATCATGCACCTGATGGGCGTGCGCAAGTCGCTGGCCGAGGAGTACCCGTGGCTGCCGGGCAGCCTGTACAAGGCGTTTCTCAAGGCCAAGCAGATCGCGCTCAAGGAGGTCGGCGAGCTCGCCGCGCTCAACGTCACCCTGCCATGGGTCGAGGCCGAGACGCTCGACACCATCGACCTGATGGGAAAGGACTACTGGCGCTACGGCATCAAGGAATGCGCCCACGAGATCGAGGCGCTGACCCGCTATTCCTATACCCAGGGCATCTCGGTCCGGAAGCTGACCGCCGAGGACATCTTCGCGCCCTCGACCTTCGAGATCTCGAAGATCTGATTTCCCGTCCTTCCCCCCTCCCCAACGCGGGAGGGGGTTGGGAAGGGCCTTCCTCATCGCCATCGAAATTCACCATCGCCCCCCAAACGGGGGATGGTGGCTGCGCGACGGGGCACTAGCATCGATAACGTGTTCGTGAGCGGGCAGGTAATCGGTGTCGGGCGTGATCGTGCGAGCTCTGGCGGCTGTGCTCTGCGCAGCATTCGCCGCACCGGCAGCCGTCGCAGACCCGGTCTTCAGGTCGTTTGACGGCTCCGGCAACAACCTGGCCAACCCGACCTGGGGCATGGCGGGCACGGCGCTGATCCGGCTCGGCCCCGACAGCTACGCCGACGGTGCCGGTGGGATGCCGGGCGGGCCGAACCCACGCGCGATCTCAAACGCCGTGGTGGCGCAGCCGGCTTCGATGCCGAGCACGATCAACGTCAGCAACATGTTCTGGCAGTGGGGCCAGTTCATCGACCACGACCTCGACCTGGTGCCGACCAACCCGGCGGCACCGGCGATGATCGCGGTGCCGGCGGGCGACCCGCAGTTCGACCCCGGCAATACCGGCGCCCAGGTGATCCCGTTCACCCGCTCGGTGTTCGACCCGGCCACCGGCACCGGCGCGGGCGATCCGCGTCAGCAGATCAACACGCTGACGTCCTACATCGACGCGTCGATGGTCTATGGCTCCAACGCGGCTTCGGCGCTGAGCCTGCGCACGTTGTCGGGCGGCAAGCTGTCGATGTCGGCGGAGGAAATGCCGCCGGTACTGGCCGACGGCAATTTCGTCGCCGGCGACATCCGGATCAACGAGCAGCTCGGCCTGTTGTCGATGCACGCCTTGTTCGTGCGCGAGCACAACATGTGGGCCGACCAGATCGCCGCGGCCGACCCCGGCCTGTCGGACGAAGAGATCTTCCAGCGCGCGCGGCGCTATGTCGGCGCCGAGATCCAGGCCATCACCTACAACGAGTTCCTGCCGATCCTGCTGGGCGGCAGCGGGGTCGGCAGTTATGGCGGCTACGACGCCGGCGTCAACGCGACCGTCAGCAACGAGTTCGCCGCCGCCGGCTTCCGGCTCGGCCACACCATGCTGCCGCCGGAGATGGCGCGGCTGAACGAAGACGGCTCGTCCATCCCGCAGGGGCCGATCGCGCTGCAAGACACCTTCCTCAATCCCGGCCTGATCGCCGACGGCGGCATCGAGTCGATCCTGCGCGGCCTGGCCGCGACCAAGGCCCAGGAATTCGACAGCATGCTGGTCGACGACGTGCGCAACTTCCTGTTCGTCGCGGTGCCGAGCGGGCTCGATCTCGCCGCCGTCAACATCCAGCGCGGCCGCGACCATGGCCTGCCGTCCTACAACGACCTGCGCGAGGCGCTGGGGCTGCCGCGGATCGGCGACTTCTTCGAGCCCGGCGTGTTCCTGCCCGACGCGGCGGCGCGGCTCGCCTCCATCTACACCAGCGTCGACGACATCGACCTGTGGGTCGGGGCGCTGTCGGAGATCCATCTGCCCGGCGCCATGGTGGGGCCCCTCCTCCACGCGCTGCTGACCGACCAGTTCAGCCGCGCGCGCGACGGCGACCGGTTCTGGTACGAGAGCCTCGACATGTTCAGCGACGACGAGATCGAGGCGATCGAGGCGCGCTCGCTCGCCCAGATCATCCTCGACAACACCTGGATCGACACCATCCAGGCCAACGTCTTCTTCGCCGAGGCAAGGGTGGCGGAGCCGGCGGCGCTGCTGCTGTTCGCGTTCGGCCTCACCGCCGCCGCCGCCGGACGCCGCGTCAGGCGAGCGTAGCCAGCGCGTCGGCCAGCCGGACGTAGTCGTCCGTCGCGTTGTAGACCTGCGCCGACAGCCGCACCCACAGCGCGTCGGCCATCGCCACCACCGGCGCCTCGATCGCGTGCGCGTCGCGCAGCCAGCCGCGCAGCGCCCAGGCATTGGCTCCGGTCGCCGTCAGCGCCGTCGGCAGGCGGACCGTGGCCATCGCGGCGCGCATCGCCAGCGGACACGCCGCGTCGGTGCCGAGCCGGCCGGCGACCAGCGCCGCGGCCTCCGCCGCCAGCCCGGCGTTCCACGCGCGCACGGCATCGCCGCCCAGCCGATCGTAATAGGCGACGGCATCGACGACGCTGAGCCACGCGGTCGCGTCGCGCGTGCCGGTCCAGTCGAACTCCGCCGCCAGGCCGTTGCCGAGGCCGTGCGAGATCACCGTCGGGTGCAGCGCCGCCTGGCGGTCCGGGGCGCACCACAGGAGCCCGCAGCCCTTCGCCGCGAACAGCCACTTGTGCGCGTTTCCGGTGTACCAGTCGGCCCCGATCGCCGGCACGTCGAGCGCCACCATGCCCGGCGCGTGCGCGCCGTCCACCAGCACGGCCGCGCCCGCTTCGCGGCACAGCGCGGCGAGCCGCGCGACCGGCAGCACCGCCGCGCTCTCCGACGTCACGTGGTCGAGCACCGCCAGCCGGGTGCGCGGGCCGAGCGCGGCGGCCACCGCGGCGGCCACCGCGTCGTCGCCGGCGATCGGCACCGGCACGTCGGCGATGACGACGCGCGCGCCGGCGCGGCCAGCATGGTGGCGCAATGCGTTCACCACCGCCGGGTAGGCGAGGCTGGTGGTCAGCACCTCGTCGCCCGCGGCCAGGGGAAACGACGCCGCGACGGCGTTGACCGCCGTGGTCGCATTGTCGACGAACACCCAGTCCTGGCCCCGCCCGCCGAGCAGGCGAGCGACCGCAGCCGCCGCGTCGCGCAGCGCCGGCACGACCTCCACCGACATGAACCGCGTCGGGTTGCGCTCCATCTGCGACCGCCACGCCGCCTGCGCGTCGAGCACCGCCCGTGGCGTCGCCCCGAACGAGCCGTGGTTGAGGTGCAGCGTCCCCGGCTCCAGCGCGAAGTCCGCCAGCCGGGCGTGGCCGAAGAAATTTGTCGTCGGGCTCATCGGCGATTCGCTCACATCGTTTCGCGGATATGCCGCGCCCCACCTCACCCCGACCCTCTCCGCCCCCGGGGGACGGAGAGGGAGCAAAAGTACCCTCTCCGCCCTTCAGGGGGGAGAGGGTGGCGAACGCAGTTCGCAGGGTGAGGTGGGCGCCGCCGCGGGGAATATGCTGCCGATTGCGTCTCGAACGGCGGAATGGGACTCTAGGCGGCGAACCACACACGACGGAGCGGGGCGATGGGACGGCTGGACGGACGGGCGGCGATCGTGACGGGGGCGGCCGAGGGCATCGGCGTGGAATACGCAAAGGCGCTGGCCGGCGAAGGCGCCAGGGTGATGGTGTGCGACGTGCTGGCGACCGAGCCGACGGTCCACGCGATCCGCGCCGCCGGCGGCACCGCGGCCGGGATGACCTGCGACGTGTCCGACCCGGCCGCCGTGGCGGCGATGGCGGCGGAGACGGAAAAGGCGTACGGGCGCATCGACATCCTGGTCAACAACGCCGCGGTGTTCGCCCGCATGGTGCAGAAGCCGATGGACCAGCTGACAAGCGAGGAATGGGACATCGCGATGCGGGTCAACGTGCGCGGCCCGTTCGAGTGCGTGAAGGCGGTGCTGCCGGCGATGCGACGCAACGGCTACGGCAAAGTCGTCAACGTCGCCTCCGGCACCGTGTTCAAGGGCACGCCGATGATGCTGCATTATCTCGCGTCCAAGGGCGCGGTGCTGGCGATGACCCGCGGCATGGCGCGTGAGCTGGGCGCCGACAACATCTCCGTCAACGCCATCGCGCCGGGCCTGACCATCACCGAGGGCATCCGCGCCCGGGTGGAGGCCGCCGGCATGGCGATCGCCGCCACCGAGGCATCCCGCGCGCTGCGGCGCGAGCAGGCGCCGCGCGACCTGATCGGCACGCTGCTGTTCCTCGCCTCGCCCGACAGCGATTTCATGACTGGCCAGACCGTGGTGGTGGACGGCGGTTCCGCGATGTGGTGAGGCGGCGCGACCCGCGAACGGTTTGGTAACCGGTTCGACCTAGCGTCGCCGTCTTCGCCCCTTGCAGGATTCCCGACTTGCCCGAGACCGTCGCGGCGCTGCTGAACGAGGCGGTCGCCCACCACCGCGACGGGCGGCTGGACGACGCCGCGGCGCTGTACCGGCGCATCCTGGCCGCGGCGCCGGACAACGCCGACGCCCTGCACCTCTTGGGCGTCACCTTCCTGCAGGCCGGCCGGGCCGGCGATGCGGAGCCGCTGATCGCGCGCGCGGTCGCCGCCAACCCGTCGCACGCGATGGCGGTCCAGAACCTGGGCGTCGCCCTCGAGACGCTGGGCCGCGCCGACGCGGCGATCGCCGCCTACGGGCGCGCCGCGGCGCTCGACCCCGCGAACCCGCAGCCGCGGTTCAACCTGGCCAACGCGCTGTCGGCGGCGGGCCGGCTCGACGACGCGGTCGCCGCCTACGACGCCGCCATCGAGCGCGCGCCGGGCTTCGCGCCGGCGCATTTCAACCGGGGCAACGCGCTGGCGCGGCTCGGCCGCACGGTGGAGGCCGTCGCGGCCTACGAGCGGGCGGCCGCCGCCGATCCCGACGACGGCGCCGCGTTCTACAACCTGGGCAACGCGCTGAAGGAGATCGGCCGCTTCGCCGCCGCGGCGGACGCCTACCGGCGCGCCACGGCGCTGATGCCGCAGCACGCCGGCGGCGTCAACAACCTCGGCATCGCGCTGAAGGAGCTCGGCCGCCACGACCTCGCCATCGAGGCGTACCGCCGCGCCATCGCGCTCGACCCGAACGAGGCGAGCCACCACTACAACCTCGCCGTCTCGCTGAACGACACCGCCCAGATCGCCGCGGCGGCGGACGCCTGCCGGCGCGCCATCGCGCTGGACCCGGATTCGGGCGACGCGGTCGCGCTGCTGGCGCAGGTGCTGCAGGACTCCTGCGCGTGGGACGCGCTGCCGGCGGTCGCCGGGCGCCTCGACGCGCTGACCGGCGCGGCGCTGGCCGCGGGCGCGCGGCCACCGGAATCGCCGCTGCTGTCACTGCGGCTCGACCGGCTGGCGCCGCGGCGGCTGGCGGTGGCGCGCGCGTGGTCGGCGGCGATCGCGCGCGATGTGGCGGGCCTGCGCCCCGACTTCGCGTTCGACGCCGGGCCGCGCGACCGGCTGCGCATCGGGTATCTGTCCTGCGACTTCATGGACCATCCGATCGCGCACCTGACGGCCGGTCTGTTCGCCGCCCACGACCGCAATGCGGTCGCGGTGCTGGGCTTCGGCTACGGCCCCGACGACGGCAGCCCATGGCGCAGGCGCATCGCCGCCGGCTGCGACCGCTTCTTAGACATCGCCGCGCACGACCACGTCGCCGCCGCGCGCGCCATCCACGACGCGCGCGTCGACATCCTGATCGACCTGACCGGGCCGACGCGCAACGCGCGGCTGCAGATCGCGGCGCTGCGGCCGGCGCCCGTGCAGGCGTGGTGGCTCGGCTATCCCGGCACCACCGGCGCAGACTTCTTCGACTACGTCGTCACCGACCGCATCGTGACGACCGGGGACGAGGCGCGCCATCACAGCGAGCGGCCGGTGTGGCTGCCGCACTGCTACCAGGTCAACGACCGCCAGCCGATCGCGGACGAGCGCCCGGCGCGCCGCGACGAGGGGTTGCCGGAATCCGGCATCGTTTTCGCCTCGTTCAACCAGCCGTTCAAGATCGAGCCGGTGATGTTCGCGGCGTGGATGCGCATCCTGTCGCGCGCGCCGGGATCGGTGCTGTGGCTGCTGGCCGGCAACCCGGTGGCCGACGCGGCGCTGCGCCGCGCCGCCGCCGCGCATGGCGTAGACCCGGCCCGCCTGGTGTTCGCCGCCCGTGCGCCGAAGGACCGGCATCTGGCGCGCCACGCGCTGGCCGACCTGGTGCTCGACACCCGCGTCTACAACAGCCACACCGGCGCGTCGGACGCGCTGTGGGCGGGGGTGCCGATCCTGACCCTGCCCGGCGGCAACCCGGCAGCGCGCGTCGCGGCCAGCATCGTGACGGCGATCGGCCTGCCGCAACTCGCGGTGGCGACCCTGGACGACTACGAGGCGCTCGCGGTCCGCCTCGCCGGGCGCGCGGACGAGCGGGCCGCGCTGCGCGCGGCGATCGCGGCGAATCGGCTGACCGCGCCGCTGTTCGACACCGCGCGCTTCGCCCGCGGGCTGGAGCGCGCCTGCCTCGCCATGTGGGACCGCTTCGCCCAGGGCCTGCCGCCGGCGCCGATCGCGGTGACGGAGTAGGCGTCCCTTTCCGCCCCTCATCTGCGGTGCCACTATGGCGGCCATCATGCCAGGGAGCGTCCGCATGCCCGTCCATCCGCGCATCGCCGTCGTCGGCTACGGCGCGATCACCCGCGAGATCATCAAGGTGATGGGCGCGCGCGGCGACCTGTCCCGGCTGGCGGCGGTGCTGGTCAAGCCGACGCAACTGGACGCGCGGCGCGCCGAGGCCGCCGGGCGCTTCGCGGTGACCGGCGACGCCGCGGCGCTGGTCGCGGCACGCCCGGACATCGTGCTGGAGTGCGCCGGCCACGGCGGCGTGACGGCGCACGGCGCGGCCATCCTGCGGGCGGGGCTCGACCTGGTGGTGTGCTCAGTCGGCGCGCTTGCCGACGCGGCGACGACGGCGGCGCTGCGCGCGGCGGCGGCGGCGGGCGGGGCCCGCATCCTGGTCCCGTCGGGCGCGGTCGCCGGCATCGACGGGCTGATCGCCGCGCGCACCGCCGGCCTGCGGTCGGTGACCTATACGTCGGTCAAGGCGCCGCATGCCTGGACCGGCACCCCGGCGGAGCGCGCGCTCGACCTCGGCGCCGTCACCGCCGCGACGCCGTTCTTCGAGGGCACGGCGCGCGAGGCGGCGCACGGCTATCCGCAGAACGCCAATGTCGGCGCGACGGTGGCGTTCGCCGGGCTGGGGCTGGACCGCACGCGGGTGAAGCTGGTCGCCGATCCGGCGGCGACCGGGCCGCTCGGCATCATCGAGGCCGACGGCGCGTTCGGCCGCTTCCGCTTCGAGATCCTGGCCTATGCCGCGCCGGACAACCCGAAGACCTCGCTGCTCACCGCCCACAGCATGCTGGCCGCCGCCGACCACGCCACGACGTTCGCGCTGCCGGACAAAACCTAGGGCGCTTCAAGGAATTCAGGCCGCCCACCTCACCCTCCCCGTTGCTGCACAACGGGTCCCCTCCCTCTCCCCCGAAGTGGGGGAGAGGTGCGAGCGCAGCGAGCGGGTGAGGTGGGAAGCCGCCGGCCCTTCGACAGGGTCCGTTCTCGCCGCCGCGCCATCGTCGGCTACCGGACGACCAGCACCGGGCAGCTCACGCGCTCCAGCAGCGCGGCGATGCCGGGGCCGGCGAGCGCGGGGTGTTCGGCGCGGATGACGAAGACGCCCGCATCCGCCGCGCCGAGGAGCGCGCACACGTCGTCGAGCGCGAAGGCGGCGACCTGGCGGAACGCGCCGGCAAGGCCGAGGCGCGCGAGGTCGGCTTCCGCGGCGGCGCGCAGGGCGGCGTCGGTCCTCTCGTCGGCGGCGACCAGCAGCACCGTCACCTTGCCGTCGGCGCCGGTGACGAGCTGGGACGCGGCGGCGAGCAGGGCCGCGCCGCGCGCCGGGTCGTCGTAGAGCACCATGGCGCGGCCGCCGAGCCGCGCGCCGGGGCGGATCACCAGCACCGGCTTGAGCGCATGCTCCACCGCGGTGATCCAGGCGATGTCGGCGCGCACCCGGGCGCCGACGGCGCGGCTGGATAGGCTGAGGACGAGGAGGTCGGCCGCCTGCGCCGCCGTGGCGAGCTCGCGCTCCAGCATGCCGCGCACGATGCGGAAACGGTGCGCGACATGGGCGCGCGCGGCCTGTGCGGCCATCGCCTGGCGGATGCGCGCCGCCTCGCCGCGCACCATCTGCGCCATCGCGGCAGAGGTCGCGCTTTCGTGACGGCCCGACAGCGCGTCGTAGACGCGCCCGAGGTTGAGCTCGGCGATGCGCATCAGGTTCTCGTCCTCGACGAAGAGGCCCTCGAGCTCTGCCTGCAGGCGCGCAGCTAGCTCTGTGGCCGCCTCCAGCGCATGCGCCGCGGCCATCGAATCGAAGGCGACGACGATGCGGTGCGAAGCCGGCTTCGGCTCGATGGCCATGTCGGTCACTCCGGTTCGCGCTTCGCCGGTTCGCGCGCGACCGGCGCGAAGGCGCGCGCCTTCTCCGCGAGGTCGGCGAGACGCGCCTTCACCCGCGCGTTGATGGTGCCGGCGGGATAGTTGCCATCGGCATCCGGCGCGCCCGCCGGCACGCCGGTCAGGATCTCGATCCCCTGGTCGATGGTCTGCACGGGATAGATGCTGAACTTGCCCGCCTCCACCGCCGAGACGACATCGTGACGCAGCATCAGGTGCTTCACGTTCGACGCCGGGATCAGCACGCCGTGGCTGCCGTCGAGGCCGCGTTCGGCGCAGATGCCGAAGAAGCCCTCGATCTTCTCGTTGACGCCGCCGATCGCCTGCACGTGGCCCTTCTGGTTGACCGAGCCGGTCACCGCGAAGCACTGCCTGATCGGCACGTCCGACAGCGCGGAGAGGAGCGCATAGAGCTCGGTCGACGACGCGCTGTCGCCGTCGACGCCGCCGTAGGACTGCTCGAACACCAGGCTGGCGGCGACCGCGATCGGCTGGTCGCGGCCGAAGCGCTCGCCGAGGAAGCCGGACAGGATCATCACGCCCTTGGTGTGCAGCGGGCCGCCGAGCTTCGCCTCGCGCTCGATGTCGAGCACCTCGCCGCGGCCGAGCCGGACCACCGCGGTGACCCGGCTGGGCCGGCCGAACGCGAACTGGCCGATCTGGATCACCGACAGCGCGTTGACCTGCCCGACCACGGCGCCCGAGGTATCGATGTGGATGGTCTCGCGCACGATCTCCTCGCGGTCGCGCTCGCGGATGCGGTCGGCGCGGCGGATCCGGGCGGCGATCGCCTTGTCGACGTCGGCGGCCTGCGTGATGTCGCGGCCCGCCTCGCCGCGCCAGAAGTCGGCCTCGCGCAGCACGTCGGCGATCGAGCGGACGTGCAGGGTCAGCCGCTCTGCATCGTTGGCGAGCCGTGCCGCGTGCTCGACCACGCGGCCGACCGCGTTGCGGCTGAACGGCTTCAGCTTCTCGCCGCGCACCAGGGTGGCGATCAGCCGGGCATAGTCCATCGTCGCCTCGCCGCTGCGCGGCAGCCGGTCGTCGAAATCGACCTCGACCTTGAACAGCTCGGCGAACTCCGGGTCGTAGGCGGCGAGCAGGTAGTAGAGCTGGCGATCGCCGAGCAGCGCGACCTTGAGGTCGATCGGAATCGGTTCCGGCTCCAGGGACACCGTGGGTGCGAGGCCCATCGCCTCCTGGATGCCCTGTATGCGGACCTCGCGCGATTTCAGCGCACGCTTGAGATGCTCCCACGCGAAGGGCTGCATCAGCACCTTCTGCGCGTCGAGCACCAGGTAGCCGCCATTGGCCTTGTGCAGCGCACCGGGCCGGATCAGGTTGAAGTCGGTGACCAGCGCACCGAACTGCGCCAGATGCTCGACCCGGCCGATCAGGTTGGCGTGGGTCGGGTTGTCCTCGTACACCACCGGCGCATGGCCGTTCTTCGCATGGTCGACGATGACGTTGACCTGGTAGCGCCGGTACGATGGCGCGTTGGTCGCGGCGCGGCGCATGGCGAGCATCATCGCCTCCTGCTCGGTCGGTTCGCGCGCGACGAAGTCGTCGACATGATCGACGACGTCCTTCTCCACCTCGTCGAAATAGACCAATACCTCGGCGAGGTCGGCGTAGCGCTGGCGCAGCTCGTCCATCAGCCGGCGCACGACGTGGCCGGAGACCTCGCGGTTGAGCGCGGACAGCTTCTCCCGCTGCTCGCGCTCCCACTGCGGGACCTGGCTCATGATGTCCTGCAGCTCCTTCTCCAGCTCGCCGATGGTGGCGCGCACCTTTTCCTGGTGCTCCTCCGGCCACTGGCGGAACACCTCGGGCTGGATCACCTCCCCCTTCTGCATCGGGGCGAAGGCGAGGCCCATCGGCGTGCGCACCAGCGCGATCGAGCGCGCATTCGCCTTCTCCTGCAGGGCGCCGAACGCCGCCTCGTGGCGTTCCTTCGATTCCTCCTCCGCCGCCTGCTTGCGGGTGCGGTACTCGTCACTTTCGAACGTCGTCGGGATCGCCGCCTTGAGCTCGGTGACGAAGTGTTCCATGTCCTCGCGCAGGCCGTGGCCGCGGCCGGGCGGCAGCTCGAGCGCGCGCGGCTTCTGCGGCTCGGCGAAGTTGTTGACGTAGCACCAGTCCTGCGGGGGCGGGCGCTCGGCCGACCGCTCGCGCAGATAGGCGGTCACGAGGGTGTGCTTGCCGGTGCCCGGCGGGCCGAGCGCGAACAGGTTGTAGCCTTCGTGACGCATGCCGATGCCGAAATGCAGCGCCTCCAGCGCGCGCTCCTGGCCGATCGGGCGGTCGAGGTCGGGCAGTTCGTCGGTGGTCTCGAATGGCAGCGTCTCGGCATCGCAGCAGCGATACAGCGCCTCGACACCAAGCGGCTTCAGCGGTCCGGCCATGCAGGATGCTCCTCCGCGCCCGACTATCCGTCGGCGTCTTCTTCGATGCGCGCCATGTCCTCGTCCGACAGGCCGAAATGGTGGCCGATCTCATGGATCAGGACGTGGCGGATGAGATGGGTCAGCTCCTCTCCGCTCTCGCACCAGTAGTCGAGCAGCGGTCGCCGGAACAGGAAGATCATGTCGACGTCGTGCGGGGTCTCGCTGGCGCTGCGCAGCCCGAACGGCGTGCCGCGATAGAGACCCAGCAGGTCGAACGGGCTTTCCAGCCCCATGTCGCGCTCGGTCGTCTCGTCGGGGAACTCCTCGACCCGGATGACCACGTCGGCGGCGTGGCGGCGCAACTCCGGCGGGATGGTCAGCAGCGCCTCGCGCGCGAGGCCTTCGATGTCGGCCAGCGACGGCGCGGTGGTATAGGTGACATCCATGCCGCGACTCATATCCCGGCTTGATCGGTCCGCCAAGCCGCCGGCATGCTGCGGAACGAAAACGGCGAAAGGAAATCGAGCATCATGGCGGAGAAGCTGACGAACCCGGCGCTCAAGGAAGCGCTGGCAACGCTCAAGGGGTGGGAGCGCGTGCCGCGGCGCAGCGCGATCCGCAAGACGTTCCGGTTCCGCGACTTCAACGAGGCGTTCGGGTTCATGGGCCGCATCGCGCTCATGGCTGAGAAGATGGATCACCACCCGGAGTGGTTCAACGTCTACAACCGGGTCGAGATCGTTCTTTCCACCCACGACGCGGGTGGCGTCAGCGGCAAGGACATCGCCCTGGCCCGCTTCATCGACCGGACCGCAGGCCGCAGGGCCGCCGCTAGCTAACCCGCCCGCCGGGTCTCGCGCCGGAAGATGTAGAGGCCGCTGGCGATGACGATGGCGGTGCCGAGCCACGCCCAGCCGTCCGGGAAGTCGCCGAACACGAAGAAGCCGAGCGCCGTGGTCCACACGATCGAGGCGTAGACGAATGGCGACAGGATGGAGGCCGGCGCGATCTCGTATCCCTTGATGATGAGGAAATGGCACATTCCGCCGCACACGCCCACCAGCACCATCAGGCCCCAGCCGGCGAGGTCGGGCGGCGTCCACACGAACGGCATGGCGAAGGTCAGCACCACGGTGGCGGCCGCAGAGGCGTAGAACAGGTTGGTGCGGGTGTCGTCCACCCGGCTGGTGATGCGGGTGAGGATCTGGTAGAGCGCGAAGCACGACGCCATCACCAGCGGCAGGAACGCCGCCCAATGGACGTCGGCGAAGCCCGGCCGGATGATCACAAGGACGCCGGTGAAGCCGACGACGATCGCGGTCCAGCGGCGGATGCCCACCTTCTCGCCCAGGAACACCACCGACAGCGCGGTCACGAAGAACGGCGAGGCGTAGCCGATCGCCACTGATTCGGCGAGCGGCAGGTATTTCAGCGCCGTGAAGAACGCCATCGTCGCGATCAGCATCAGGAGCGAGCGGATCGCCTGCAGCCCCGGCCGGCGGGTCGCCATGATGGCGCGCAGGCGGAAGCCGCCGAACAGCGCCATCACCGTGAGCGTGTGGAAGAAGTAGCGCGCCCACACCACCTGCGCGACCTCGTAGTCGCGCGCCAGCCATTTCGCGATGGTGTCCATCAGCGCGCTGGCCAGCATCGCGCCGACCATGAACAGGATGCCGCGGCGGATCAGGCGCACCCGGTCGGCGGCGGACGGCGCGGCGCGGACCTCGGCCACGCTCAGCCCGCGCTCGGGCGCACGCGCACGCCGCGGGCGCGCGCTTCCAGCGCCTCGCGCCGGGCGATGTAGAGCGTGCTGCCGACGATGATGGCGGCGCCGACGCAGGTCCAGACGTCGGGCAGCTCGGTGAACAGGAAGTAGCCGATGGCGGCGGCGTAGACCAGGCGGACGTACTCCATCGGCCCCAGCACGCTGGCGTCGCCGACCATGAAGCCGCGGATGAAGCAGACCATGCCGAACGTCGTCAGCACGCTGACCAGGAACAACATGGCCCATTCCAGCGGCATCGGCGTGCGCCAGTACCACACCGCCGGCCCGAGCAGCAGCAGCGCGCCGCCGACGTGGTAGTAGAACAGGATGCGATGCGCCGGTTCCGTCGAGGCCATGATGCGCACCAGCACCAGCCCCACCGCGAACAGGAACGCCGCCAGCACCGCGAACAGCGCCACCGGGTCGATGCCGTGGTGCCCCGGCCGTACCATCACGACGACGCCGAGGAACCCGACCGAGGTCGCCGTCCAGCGCCGCCAGCCGACCATCTCGCCCAGGAAGATCACCGCGAGCACGGTCAGGAACAGGACGCGCGAGAAGGCGATCGCCGTCGCGTCGGCCAGCAGGAGCTCGATCACCGCGTAGTAGGCGCCGACCTGGCCGATGCCGGCGATCACCGCGCGGCCGAAATGCAGCCACGGCCGCCGCGTCGCCAGCGAGGCGACGCCGTGCCGGGCGAACAGCGGCATCAGGATCAGGAAGCCGAAGAAATAGCGGAAGAAGCCCATCTGGGTGGCGTGGAAGGTGAAGCCCAGCGTCTTCACCACCGCGTCGTTCAGCGCGAACGCGCCCGAGCCGAGCAGCACGAGCGAGGCGCCGCGCGCGTTGGGGGTCAGCCTCGACCACGCGGCGGCCGCCCGGTCGGCGGCGGGGAAGCGCAGCGCCATCGCCGCCTCAGCCCCGCGCCGGGACGCGGCTGGCCCGCGCCTCGCGCCGGGCGACGGTGACCGAGGCGCCGAAGATCACCGCCGCGCCGACCCAGGTGTAGGGATCGGGGACCTGTGCGAAGGCGAGGTAGCCGACCAGCGCCGTGAACGGCAGCCGCAGGAAGTCGTAGGGCATGACGGCGGTCGCGTCCGCCGCCGCGTAGGCCTTGGTCACCCCGAGCTGCACCAGGTTCGCCGATATCGCGACGCCGAGGAGGAGCGGCACGTGCCGCCATTCCGGCGTCGTCCACACGAACAGCGCCGGGACAAGGGTTATCGGGGTCATGTAGACCACCATGTAGAAGACGATGCGCTCGGTCGGCTCGGTGCGCGACAGCTTCTTCAGGATGATGAAGACGCAGGCGAGGCTGACCGCGGCGGCGAGCGGGATGGCCGCGGCCGGCGTCATCTCCACGATGCCCGGACGGACGATGACCAGGACGCCGGCGAAGCCGGCCAGGGTGGCGGCGACGCGGCGCAAATGCAGCCGCTCGCCCAGCAGCGGGGCGGCCAGCAGCAGGCCGAACAGCGGCGCCGTGAAGGTCAGCGCGATCGCGTCCGCCATCGGCATCAGGGTCAGGCCGGTGAAGATCCCCATCTGCGTTACCGTGCTGGCCAGGGCCCGGCTGAAATAGAGCCCGTGCTTGTTGGTCTTGAGCACCGCCCGCCGGGTCCCCAGCAGCCACGGCGCCAGCAGCAGGGTGCCGATGATACTGCGGAAGAACGCCGTTTCCAGCGGGTGAATCTCCGGCGCCAGCGCATTGATGCAGCCGCTCATGGTGCCGAAGGCGGCGGCCGCCGCCGTCATCCACAGCCCGGCGCGCACCGGGCCGGGCAGCCGGCCGAAGGCGGCGGCCAGCGTCGAAGCGAGTCGCATGATGGTTCGCACTCTATCCGTTCCGCCGCGCCGGGGCCACCGGCGCGGCAGCCGGCTCGATCCGCCCGCGGATTCGTGCTAGGCGTTGGCTGCATTGCACGGGAGGCGAAAAGCGATGAGCGACCTGTTGACGGCCATGCGACAGCTGGTGATGGCCAACCGCATCCTGGCCCGCGAAGGCGTGGTGGACGCCTACGGCCACGTCAGCATCCGCCATCCCGACAACCCGAAGCACTACCTGATCTCGTGCTCGCGCAGCCCCGAGCTGGTGACGCTGTCCGACATCATGGAGATCACGCTCGACGGCGAGCCGATCGACGCCCGCGGGCGCACCATGTACGCCGAGCGCTTCATCCACGGCGCGATGTACGAGAAGCGGCCCGAGGTGAACGCCGTCATCCACAACCATTCGCACGCGGTGATCCCGTTCGGGGTCAGCAAGGTGCCGCTGCGGCCGCTGATCCACGTCGGCGCCTCGATCGGCGAGCGGGTGCCGGTGTGGGACATCCGCGACAAGTTCGGCGACACCAACCTGCTGGTCGTCAACATGGAGCAGGGCCGCGACCTCGCCGCCTCGATCGGCGGCGGCCGCGCCGCGCTGATGCGCGGCCACGGCTGCGTCGTCACCGGCAAGGCGGTGAAGGAGGCCGTCCTCACCGCCGTCTACCTGCAGGTCAACGCCCGCATCCAGATGGACGCCATCCGGCTCGGCGGCGACGACGTGGTCTACCTGTCGCCCGGCGAGATCCAGGAGCAGGAGAGCATCATGTTCGGCGACCTGTCGGTCAACCGCGCCTGGGAATACCTCGTCATGCGCGCCGGCGCGCAGGGGCTGTAAGGGAAGCGACCCTCTCCGCCCGCCAGGGGGGAGAGGGTGGCGCGCAAAGCGCGCCGGGTGCGGTGGGTGCTTCCGCCGCGCGCTGACGACCCGCGCGCACCGGCACCACCTCACCCTACCCGTCGCGTTGCGACGGGGCCCCTCCCTCTCCCCCGCTTTGCGGCGGAGAGGGACGATGCGGCATCAGGTCTTTGCCTTCCGCCGCCCCCGCGTCGCGATCACCGACGACGCGAAGATCACCAGCGCGCCGACCCCCGACCACGCATCGGGCAGCTCGCCGAACAGGATCAGCCCGAGCAGGACCGCCCACAGCAGGCGCGTGTAGTCGAACGGCTGCACCGCGCTGACGTCGGCGGCCACGTAGGCGCGGGCGACACAGCGCTGCGCCAGGGTGGAGAACACCCCGACCGCGGCGGCGAGGCCGACCTCGGCCGCAGTCGGCCAGGTCCACACGAACAGCGCCGGCACCAGGCAGAGCGGCGCCATCAGGAAGGCCTGGTAGAACGCCGACAGGTCGGGCGAATCGGCGCGCGAGGTCTCCTTCATGATCATCGCCGAGAACGCGATCAGGACGCCCGAGCCGATCACCAGCAGCGCACCCGGGTTGAACGCCCCCGTCCCCGGCCGCAGCATGATCATCGCGCCGACGAAGCCGAGCGCCAGCGTGATCCACATCCGACCCGACGACGGCTCGCGCAGGAACAGGACGCCGGCGATCGCCCCGAACAGCGGCGTCGTGAACGACACCGCTGTCGCATCCGCCACCGGCATCAGCGACAGCCCGCCGAACCAGCAGAACATGGCCAGCGCGCTGAACACCGCGCGCGCCATGTAGAGCTTCATCCGCGGCGTGCGCACCCCCGCCGCCCCGACCCGCAGCAGCCACGGCGCCATCACGATGACGCCGAACAGGCAGCGCGCGAATGAGATCTCGAACACGTGCACGGTCGCCGACAGCGCCCGCACTGCCGCCGCCGCCCCGGCGAACAAGAGCGCGGCCAGAGTCATCCACAGCGCGCCGCGCACGAGCGGCGGCAGCGCGGCGGCGCGCGAGCGGAGGGCCGGTGTCATTGGCGGAGGGTACACCAGGGATCGGGGTCAGACACCAAACCCGACGATCTCGCCAAACCGGGCCAGCAGCCGGGGTTTCGCGTCTGACCCCGATCCCTGCCACCGCCGCGCCCGTCCCCGCCCGCGGGCTTGACGGGGGCGGCGGTTGCGGGCGTCATGGGGCGCACTGTAGCCGGGAGTGACGAACATGGCCGAGCCGTTGTGGCGCCCCTCGCCCGAGCGGATCGCGTCCGCGAACCTGACCGCGTTCAGGGCCGCGGTCGAGCAGCGCTGGGGCGCGCGCTGCGCCGATTTCGACGCCTTGTGGGCATGGTCGGTCGCCGAGCCGGCGAAGTTCTGGCGCACGTTGTGGTCGTTCTGCGGCGTCATCGGCGACGAGGGCGCGGCCGGGCTGGTCGACGGCGACCGCATGCCGGGCGCCCGCTTCTTCCCCGACGCGCGACTGAACTACGCGGAGAACCTGTTGCGCCGGCGCGACGCGGCGCCGGCGCTGGTCTTCCGAGGCGAGGACAAGGTGCGGCGCACGCTCACCTTCGGCCAGCTCTACGACCTGACCTCGCGGCTGGCGCAGGCGCTGAGCGCGGCCGGCATCGGCCCCGGCGACCGGGTCGGCGGCTATCTTCCCAACATGCCCGAATCGATCGCGGCATTCCTCGCCGTGTCGTCGATCGGGGCGATCTGGTCGTCGTGCTCGCCCGATTTCGGGGTCGCCGGCGTGCTCGACCGGTTCGGCCAGATCGAGCCGAAGCTACTTTTTGCCACCGACCGCTACCTCTACGCCGGGAAGGAGATCGACACTCTGGGCAAGACCGCGGAGATCGCGGCGAAGCTGCCCACCGTGCGGAAGGTCGTCATCCTTCCTTATGACGGCGCCGGCGCGACCGGGGCGGTGCGCGGCGCGGTGACGCTGGAGGCGTTCGTCGCCGGCACGGCGGCGGGCGACATCGCCTTCAACCGGCTGCCGTTCGACCACCCGCTCTACATCCTGTTCTCGTCGGGCACGACGGGAATGCCGAAATGCATCGTGCACGGCGCCGGCGGGGCGCTGCTGAAGCACCTCAGCGAGCAGGTGCTGCACACCGACGTGAAGGCGGGGGACCGGCTGTACTACTTCACCACCCTGGGCTGGATGATGTGGAACTGGCTGGTCACCGGGCTGGCCAGCGGCGCCACACTGCTGCTCTACGACGGCTCGCCGTTCCACCCGACGCCGGCGGCGATCTTCGACTTCGCGCAGGACGAGGGCATGACGCAGTTCGGCACCTCGGCCAAGTTCATCGACGCGGTGAAGAAGTCAGGCTTCCGCCCGATCGACAGCCACCCGATGCCGACCGTGCGCACCATCTTGTCGACCGGCTCGCCGCTGGTGCCGGAGAGCTTCGACTGGGTGTTCGACGCGATGAAGCGCGACGCCTGCCTGTCGTCGATCTCCGGCGGCACCGACATCTGCGGCTGCTTCGTGCTCGGCAATCCGACCGGGCCGGTGTGGCGCGGCGAGATCCAGGCGCGCGGCCTCGGCATGGCGGTCGAGGTCTACGACGACGACGGCAAGCCGGTGCGCGAGGAGAAGGGCGAGCTGGTGTGCACCCGGCCGTTCCCGTCGATGCCAGTCGGGTTCTGGAACGATCCCGACGGGTCGCGCTACCGCGCCGCCTATTTTGAGCGCTTCCCCAACATCTGGTGCCACGGCGACTTCGCGGAGATCACCGCGCACGACGGCGCCATCATCCACGGCCGGTCCGACGCGGTGCTGAACCCGGCCGGCGTACGCATCGGCACCGCCGAGATCTACCGCCAGGTCGAGCAGATCGACGCGGTCGAGGAGGCGCTGGCGTGCAGCCAGGAGTGGGACGGCGACGTGCGCGTGGTGCTGTTCGTCAAGCTGCGGCCCGGCCGCACGCTCGATGCGGCGCTGGAAGGCGAGATCAAGACCCGCATCCGCACCGGCGCCAGCCCGCGCCACGTGCCGGCGAGGATCGTGCAGGTCACCGACATCCCGCGCACCAAGTCGGGCAAGATCGTCGAGCTCGCCGTACGCGAGGCGATCCACGGCCGCCCGGTCAAGAACGTCGAGGCGCTCGCCAACCCCGAGGCGCTGGAATACTTCAAGGACCGGCCGGAGCTCAGGGCGTAGCGCCGTGCGTGCGGCGACATCGCGGGCGGGTTTGAAACCCGCCCCTACATGACATCGGGACTTGCGTAGGGGCGGGTCTCAGACCCGCCCGTGCCGGATGCCGGCACCCAATCAGGGAGCGAAGGGATGACCAAGGACTACAAGGCGTTCGCCGCCGAGGTGGACCAGCGGGCGGTGGAGCTGTTCAAGGCGGCGCCCGGCGCGATGCGCGGCTTCCGCGGACTGATGGAGGAAGCGGGCAAGGACGGCGCGCTGACCGGCAAGGTGAAGGAGCTGATGGCGCTCGGCATCGCCATCGCCGCGCGCTGCGAAGGCTGCGTCGTCTACCACGTGCGCGCGGCGATGAAGAAGGGCGCGACGCGCGAGGAGGTGGCGGAGACCATCGCGGTCGCGATCGAGATGGGCGGCGGGCCGGCGACCGTCTACGGCGCCGAGGCGCTGGCCGCGTTCGACGCGCTGTCGAAGTAGGCCGCATTATGCCGAGAACCGCGATCGTCGACCCGATGGAAGGCGTGGCCGCGCTGCGCAATCTGCTGCAGGGGGCGAAGCGCGCCGTGGTGTTCACCGGCGCCGGCATCTCCACCGAATCGGGCATCCCCGACTTCCGCAGCCCCAACGGCATCTGGTCGAAGACGACGCCGATCTACTTCCAGGAGTTCATGGCGTCGGAGGACGCGCGGCGCGAAAGCTGGCGGCGCAAGTTCATCATCGACGCCGACATGGAGGTGGCGGAGCCGAACAAAGGCCACCTCGCCGTCGCGCATCTGGTGCGCCGCGGCCTGGTCTCCGCCGTCATCACCCAGAACGTCGACGGCCTGCACCAGAAGGCCGGCGTGCCCGACCACCAGGTGATCGAGCTGCACGGCAACGGCACCTATGCGACGTGCCTGGACTGCGCCCGGCGCTACGAGCTGGCGCCGATCAAGCAGGCGTTCCAGCGCGACGGCGCCCTGCCGGTCTGCGACGACTGCGGCGGGATCGTGAAGGGCGCGACCATCGCGTTCGGCCAGTCGATGCCGACCGGCCCGATGCAGCGCGCGCAGGAGGAGGCGCTCGCCTGCGACCTGATGCTCGCGATCGGCTCGTCGCTGGTGGTCTATCCCGCCGCCGGCTTCCCGATCATGGCCAAGCGCAACGGCGCCAAGCTGGCGATCCTCAACCGCGAGCCGACCGAGATGGATTCGATCGCCGACGTGGTGCTGAATTTGGAGATCGGGCCGACCCTGGGGCCGGCGGTGGGGACGAACTGAGCGGGCAAGCATCTCGGGGCGGAAGCGCCCCCTCCCCCAACCCCCTCCCACGAGGGGAGGGGGCTTCTCCTCCCCCTCCCCTCGTGGGAGGCGGTCGGGGGGGAGGGGGCCTCTCCGCGTCCGGAACCCTAGACGGAGACGGTCTCGGAAATCTGCGCCAGCACGTCGGCAAACCGCCCCACCGCCCAGTCGATCTCGTCCTCGGTGATGACGAACGGCGGCGCGAAGCGGATGGTGTTGCGCCGGGTCTCCTTGGTCAGCACGCCGCGCGCGGCCAGCCGCTCCGCCACGTCGTGCGCATCGGCGCGGCCGTCGAGGAACTCCACGCCGGCGAACAGGCCGCGGCCGCGCACTTCCTTGATCAGCGGGCTGTTGAGCGCGCGCAGGCGGCGCAGCAGATGGCGGCCCAGCGCATCGGACCGCTCGACCAGCCTGTCCTCCACCAGCACGTCGAGCGCGGCGTGGCCGACCGCGGCGGCGAGCGGGTTGCCGCCGAACGTAGAGCCGTGGTCGCCGGGGCCGAACACGTCCATCACCTCGCGCTGGGCGAGGAACAGCGACACCGGCAGCAGCCCGCCGCCCAGCGCCTTACCCAGGGTCAGCCCGTCGGGGCGCACGCTCTCGTGCTCCGCCGCCAGCATGCGGCCGGTGCGGCCGAGGCCGGTCTGGATCTCGTCGAGGATCAGCAGCACGCTGTTCTGGCGGCAGATCGCGGCGCAGTCGGCGAGCCAGCCGTCCGGCGGGATCACGATGCCGCCCTCGCCCTGGATCGGCTCGGCGAGGAACGCCGCCGTATTGGGCCCGATCGCGGCTTCCAGCGCCGCGGCGTCGCCGAACGGAATCAATTTGATCCCGGGCGGGAACGGGCCGAAGCCGTCGCGGTATTGCGGGTCGGACGACAGCGCGACCGCCATCATGGTGCGGCCGTGGAAGTTTCCTTCGCAGGCGATGATCTCCGCCTTGCCGTCGGGCACGCCCTTGACCTTGTAGGCCCACTTGCGCGCCGCCTTGAGCGCGGTCTCCACCGCTTCTGCGCCGGAGTTCATCGGCAGCGCCATGTCCATGCCGGTGAGCTCGCAGGCGCGCGCCAGGAACGGCCCGAGCCGGTCGTTCATGAAGGCGCGCGACGGCACGGCGAGGCGCTGCGCCTGATCGTTCAGCGCGGCGAGCAAACGCGGATGCGCGTGGCCGAAGCTGACGGCGGAATAGGCGCCGAGCATGTCCATGTAGCGCCGGCCGTCGGCATCCCACACGTACACCCCTTCGCCGCGGGTCAGCATCACCGGCAGCGGCGCGTAGTTGCGCGCGCCGTATCGGCGCTCCAGCGTCATCGCGTCGGTCATCGCAGCGACTCCCCGGGGTAGCACGCCGCGACCAGCGCGCCGACCAGATGCGCGGTGACCCCGTCCGGATCGCGGTGCGGGTTGTATTCGACGACTTCGGAAGCAACGAGGCCGTCGAGCCGCGCGACCTCTGTGCACGAGGCCACGAGATCACGGCCGACCAGCCCGCCGGCGACCGGCGAGCCGACGCCCGGCGCCTCCCCCGGATCGACCGCGTCGAGGTCGATCGACAGGCCGAAGCCGGCGGTGCCGCGGCGCGCGATCGCCATCGCCTCGTCCATCGCGGCGGAAAGGCCGCGGCGGCGCACCTCCTCGATAAGCATCACGCGCACGCCGAGGCGCGACAGCAGCGCGGACTCGCCCTCTTCCCAGCTGCGCACGCCGACCAGCGCGACGTGCTCCGGCCGCAGCACCGGGCCGATGACGCCAAGTTCCGTCAGCCGGCCCTCGCCGTAGCCGAACAGGTGGGCGAGCGGCATGCCGTGCAGGCGGCCGCTGGGGCTGGTCGCGGGGATGTGGCTGTCCATGTGCGCATCCACCCAGACCAGGCCGAGCGGCCCGCGCGGGCGCAGATGCGCATGCACGCCGTTCCAGGTGCCGACCGCGCAGGAATGATCGCCGCCGATCACCGTCACGGCGGCGCCGGTGCGCAGCGAGGACGACACGCGGTCGGCCAGGCGCTCGCACACGCGGCCGATGCTCTCGACCTCGGAACGACCTTCGGCGGCGACGATGTCGCGCCACGTCGCGGGCACGCCGGCCGCCTTGAGCTTGTCGGCCAGTCCGCCGGCAAGCAGCGCGTCGGGCCCGTCGCGGCAGCCGCGGTCGGCCGCGCCGCGGCCCTCGGCGACGCCGATCAGGTGCAGCGGCCGCAGCCGCGCCGCCCGGTCAACCGTCAACTGATCCATCTTCGCAACCCCGTCCATGCTGGAGATATGGGGGCTGTATATGGGTCGTGCGCGGTCCGGTTTTAGACCCCTGATATGGCCTATTCGTTAAACTGTGGGGACCGGGCGAGTCGGGCAAGCCGCAGGGCCAGGGATCCGATGAGCGGGGAGCGGGGATCGGGGTCAGACACCAAACCCGCAGGTCCGTCCCCAGCAAGATCGGGCATCCGGGGTTTGGTGTCTGACCCCGATCCCGGCGCTACCGCTCGAACAGGGGCGCGGCTTCTGTACGCAGGTCCGATTCCGCCTCCAGACGGCCGTCGCCGCGGATGTGGAGGACGCGGAACCCGGCCGCCTCCATCGGCGGGGTCAGCAAGAACCGGCGGTGGCAGTGGCGCGGGTTCTCCTCGGCGCAGATCATCGCGGTCGGCGCCGAGCGCGCCAACGCCGCCAGTTCCGCGATGCCGTCCAGGAAGGGGCCTGACCGGGCAACCCCGGACCAGTCGACCGAGCCGTCGGGGCGCTGGAACGGCGGCGGCACCGGCTTGCCGGCCAGGCGGTCGCCGAGCCAGGCGTAGCCGATGCCGGCATCGGCGAGCGCCGCGCGCAGCCGCTCGCGGTTGAATTGCGGGTTGAAGCGCGAGAACGGCTTGCCGCGTGCGTCCGCCACGCACGCGACCTCGTGCGCGCGCAGCAGTTCGACGAAGCGCGCAATCGGGTGGCGCGAGTGGCCGAGGGTGTAGAGATCGTTCGCCATGACGCTAGCTTAGGGCGGCGGCGCGCCTTGACAAGCCGGGCGGGCGGCGGACACGCTCGGCGGCAATCATTCGTATTGGGGAGCGCACGATGCCCAGGTGGATGGTCGGCATCGACACGGGCGGCACATTCACCGACCTGATCGCCTTCGAGGTGGAGAGCCGCGCGCTCAAGGTCGCCAAGGTGTCGTCGGTACCCGACGACCCGTCGGCGGCAGTGATGAACGCGCTGGCGGAGCTGTTCGCCATGGGCGTCGCGCCAAGCGAGGTCGGCGCGCTGGTGCACGGCACCACGGTGGCGACCAACGCGATCCTGGAAGGCAAGGGCGTGCGCACCGGCCTGCTCATCACCAAGGGGTTCCGCGCCGTGTACGAGGCGCGCGGCTGGGCCCAGCCCGATCCGGCCGACCTGCAGGACCCGTTCTACCGCAAGCCGCCGATGCTGGTGCCGCAGTCGCTGACCGAGGAGGTCGACGAGCGGATCGACGCCGCCGGCACGGTGCTGAAGCCGGTGGACGCGGCGCAGGTGCGCGCCGCGGTGCGCCGGCTGAAGGCGAGGAACGTCGAGGCGCTGGCGGTGTGCCTGCTGTTCAGCTTCGAGAACCCGGCCCACGAGGAGGCGGTCGCGACGATCCTCGACGAGGAGATGCCGGGGGTGCGCGTCTCGCTGTCCTCGCGCCTGCTGCCGGTGATCCGCGAGTACATGCGGCTGTCCACCACCGTCATCGACGCGCATGTCGGACCGATCATGGAGCGCTACCTGACGCGGCTGGCGGACAAGCTGGTCGGCGCCGGGGTGACGACGCCGCAGGTGTTCCTGATGCAGTCGAACGGCGGGCTGATGCGCATCACCATCGGCGCGCGGTTCCCCAACCAGACGCTGCTGTCGGGCCCGGCGGCGGGCGTGGTGTCGGGGATCGAGATCGCCCGGCTGACGGGCCGCGAGAACGTCGTCACGCTCGACATGGGCGGCACCTCGGCCGACATCGCGGTGATCGCGCGCGGCGCGGCCGA
>JBFWQM010000009.1:0-54884 GCA_050249455.1 Rhodospirillaceae bacterium
TCGATCATCCCGACGTCGCCACGATGTACGCCGATCCGTTCGCGGCGGCGGTGTCGGCGCTGAAGACGCGCGGGCTCTATCCGATCAACCATCTCGTGGTGGTGCGCGACGATCTGCTGGCGGAGAAGCCCGATGTCGCCGTGCAGCTGTTCGACGCCTTCGCGGCGTCCAAGCGGCTCTATGTCGACGACCTGAAGGCGGGACGCATCTCGAAGCTCGACCGCGTCGACAAGGTGCACCTCGCCGCCCTCGACGTCATGCCCGACCCCCTGCCGTTCGGGATCGCGCCGAACCGCGACACGCTGGAACGGCTCGTCGCGCATGCGGTGACGCAGAAGATCATCCCCGCGCGGATGGCGCTCGAAGACCTTTTCGCCAAGCCGGTCCTGAACGCCGTCGCCTGAACGGCGCGCGGCGATCAGCCTGCGATGCCGTCCAGGAAATCGAGGATGCGCTTGGGGGCGGTCGCCTCCGTCTGCGCCTCCACCGCGGCATCCCAGAATTCCGACCCGCCCAGGCATTCGTGCAGGTAGTGGGCGGCCGACGTGGCGTGGGCCTCGTCGTTGCCCGGGACGACGAGGCTGGGGATCTTCAGCGCCAGAAGGTCTTCGGGCTCCGCCCCCGGCGCCGTGTCGCGGTCGAACAGGCCGCGATACATCGTCGTAACCGTCTGGAGATACGCTGCCCTGTCGAGTGCGGCGTAGGAACGGGCGAACGCGTCGGCGTTGCGGATCGGCTGTCCCCATGGCCCGCCGCGCGGATCCTGCGAGAAGCTCTTGTCGTGGCTGCGGACCAGGTCGACCACGGCCTGCAGGCCGTTCTCCGCCACGAACGCCAGATGGCTCTCGAACCGCCGGTGGCTGCCGATGCGGTATTTCGCGCCGCCCACCGGCCAGTAGAGGACCATCGAGAGCGTCCGCGCCGCATGGGTCGCGCCGAACGCCGCCACCGGGCAGCAGCCCATGCAGCCGCCCATGATGTGCGCCTTCTCGATGCCCAGGGCATCCAGCAGGCCGGCGCCCTGGCGGACGAAATGGTCCCAGGTGACCCGCTCCACCCGGCCGCCCGACCGGCCGTTCTCGCGCCGGTCGAACAGGATGCACCGGTACCGGGCGGGCAGGTGGTCCAGCAGCCTGATGCGCTTGTAGACGCCGAGGTCCGTCCATTGCTCGCACCGGGCGTCGAACCCGCCCGGCGAAAACATCAGCACGGCAGGCCCGTCGCCCAGCACCTCGTAGCGCGTCTCTATCCCGTCGATTTCGGCGAAAGGCATGGTCGGAGGTCTCTGTCGCGCACGGCCGGAACGGCCCGGCATCTGAGGCGAAAAGTCCCGATTTTCGGACTGTGTTCAAGCCGATTATCGTTATAGCCTCGGCAAATCCGGTCGCGGCACGCCAGACCTTGATGGCGGCTGCGCATGATACAGGTCCGGCCGCCATGTTTTGCCCCGTTTTGAGGGGGGTATCGGCCGCCGGACCGCGTTAGAGGGCCTCTGGGAGAAGACGCATGCTTCGCAAGGACGTGAACGACCTGCTGACGCAGACGGATGCCGGCACGCCGATGGGCACCCTGTTCCGCCAGTACTGGCTGCCGGCGATGCTGGCGTCCGAGCTCCCCGAGGACGACTGCCCCCCGGTGCGCCTCAAGCTGCTGGGCGAGGCGATGATCGCGTTCCGCGACAGCGACGGCCGCTACGGGCTTGTGGAGGAGTTCTGCCCGCATCGCCGGGTGTCGCTGTGGTTCGGCCGCAACGAGCGCGGCGGGTTGCGCTGCGCCTATCACGGCTGGAAGTTCGACGTGAACGGCCGGTGCCTCGACATCCCGTCCGAGCCCGAGGACAGCAAGTTCTGCGACGAGGTCAAGCTCCAGGCCTATCCCCTCATCAAGGTCGGCGACGTGCTGTGGACCTACATGGGCGACCCGGCGACCCGCCCGCCCGAGCCGGCGTGGGAATTCGCCACCGTCGCGCCCGAGCAGACCTTCACCTCCAAGCGCATCCAGGAATGCAACTGGCTGCAGGCGCTCGAAGGCGGCATCGATTCCAGCCACGTCTCGTTCCTGCATGCGCATGAGCTCGAGCGCGACCCGCTGTTCCGGGGCGCCGAGGCGAACAAGTTCAACATGGGCGACATGCGGCCGGTGTTCGAGGTGGCCGAGTCCGAGGGCGGCCTCTATATCGGCGTCCGCCGCAACGCCAAGGGCATGCACTACTGGCGTATCACCCAATGGGTCATGCCCTGCTTCACGATGATCCCGCCGCGCGCCGACCATCCCCAGCACGGGCATTTTTGGGTGCCGATCGACGACGAGAACTGCTGGACCTGGAGCTACGACTACCACCCGGACCGCCCGCTGACCGCGGCGGAGCGCCAGGCGTGCATGGACGGCAAGGGCGTCCACAGCGAGAACATCCCGGGCACGTTCCGGGCCGTGCAGAACAAGGACAACGACTACCTGATGGACCGCGCCGCCCAGAAGCGCGGCGAGACCTTCTCCGGCGTCGCCGGCTTCGCGATGCAGGACGCCAGCCTGCAGGAATCCATGGGCCCGATCTGCGACCGGACCCGGGAAAACCTGGTGTCGACCGACTACGGCATCGTCATGACGCGCAACCGCCTGCGCAAGGCGGCGCTGGCGCTGCGCGACAAGGGCGTCATGCCGCCCGGCCGCGACCCGGTCGAGCAGAAGGTCCGGTCGGTGTCGATCCTCCTCGACCCGGCGCTGAACTATGTCGATGCCTGCCAGGATGCGATGCGGGCGGAGAAGGGCAAGGTCCGCACCTCGGTCTAGGCCGGGGCCTGGCCCGTTCGCCGCATCGGCCGCGTCGTCTCGGGATCGACGGAAAAGGGGCGGGTTTCCGCCCCTTTTCTGTTGCATCGGGGCAGGGTTTGTCTCCAGGAATAGGCGGAACGACCTGGCGGCGGCGACGGCCGGCGCGACAGCGGGAGACGTGCCTTGGATTGCCACCGCATCGACGTCCACCACCACATCCTGCCGCCGGAATACGTCGCCCGCGTCGGCGGCGACCGCATCGCGCCGCTGATCCTGGCCGGCAAGACCCCGGAGTGGACGCCGCAGATGTCGATCGACGCGATGGACCGCAACGGCATCGAGCGCGCCGTCACCTCGATCTCCTCGCCGGGGCTGTGGTTCGGCGACCGCACCCAGACGCGCGAGCTGGCCCGGCTGTGCAACGAGCACGCCGCCGCGGTGCGGCGCGACCACCCCGGCCGGTTCGGGGTGTTCGCCAGCCTGCCGCTGCCCGACGTCGACGACAGCCTGGCCGAGGTCGCCTATGCGCTCGACACGCTGAAGGCCGACGGCATCGGCCTGGTGACGAGCTACGGCGACAAGTACCCGGGCGACCCGGCGTTCGCCAAGGTGTTCGACGAGCTCGACCGCCGCGGCGCCGTCGTCTACTTCCACCCAACCCAGGCCACGTGCAGCCAGTGCCTGCCGGAGATTCCGGCCGCCACGCTCGAATTCCCGTTCGACACCACCCGCGCCATCGTCAGCCTGCTGTTCGGCGGCACCTTCGCGCGCTGCCGCAACATCCGCTGGATCTTCTCCCACGCCGGCGGCACCGCGCCGTTCCTGGCCGAGCGCATCGGGCGGCTCGCCGCGCTGCCGCGGTTCAAGGCGGCGGTGCCCGACGGCGTCGTGCCCGAGCTGAAGCGGCTCTACTACGACACCGCGCTGTCGGCCAACTGGCTGGCGTTCCGCAGCCTCCTGGAGCTGACGGCGTGCGACCACGTCCTGTTCGGCAGCGACTACCCGTTCGCGCCGGAGGCGACGATGACCGCCACCGTCAAGGGCCTGATCGACCTCGGCCTGCCCGCCGCCGACCTCCGCGGCATCGAGCGCGACAACGCGCTGAACCTGTTTCCGCACTTCAGGGCTTGAGGCCGTAGCGGCGGCCCGAAAATTGATTAGGTAGTCATCTTACTTGTTTCCGAAGGCCTGCGGGAGGCGCACACTATGGGGTGCGCCCGGTAGCGTTGACGCGCCCAAACGAAGGCATAGGACAGCAGGCCATGGCGAAGACCGACGCGTTCGCGGAGAGTCTGGCGGCCACGTTCACCAGGGAGGAGAACGACCTCCTCACCCGCACCGGGCCGGGCACGCCGATGGGGACGCTGTTCCGGCAATACTGGATCCCGGTGGTGCCCAGCGCGCACCTGGAGAAGCCAGGCGGCAAGCCGCTGCGCGTCAAGCTCCTGGGCGAGGACCTTGTCGCCTTCCGCACCCGCACCGGGACGGTCGGCGTGGTCGGCGCGTTCTGCTCGCACCGCTTGGCGCCGCTGTTCTTCGGCCGGGTCGAGGACGACGGCATCCGCTGCCCCTACCACGGCTGGAAGTTCGCCCCCGGCGGCGCCTGCCTGGAGATGCCCAACGTCCCGCCGCAGCACCAGTTCAAGGACCGCATCCGCCACCGCGGCTATCCCACGGTCGAGCACGGCGGCGTGATCTGGACCTACATGGGCCCGTCGGAGAGCTTGCCGGCGCTGCCCGAGTTCGAATTCACGATGGTCCCCGACGACCAGCGCGAGTTCCGGCTGTTCCACCACGAATGCAACTACCTGCAGGCGCTGGAGGGCGGCATCGACCCGACCCACGTGATGTGGCTGCACTCGCCCTACGACCTCGGCGACGCCGGCATCGCGCAGGCGCACCAGCCGCCGCAGCAGCGCGTCGCGAACATGTCGGGCCGCCGCACGCCGGAGGCGATCGAGATCGTCGACACCGCCGGCGGCTTCATGTACGGCGCGCGCCGCCCGATGGGCAACGGCAGCAGCCTGTGGCGCATCAACCAGTTCATCTTCCCGTTCTACACCATGCCGCCGGGCGGCGATCAGCGCGGCGGCCGCATGTGGGTGCCGATCGACGACGAGCACAGCGTGAAGTGGATGTTCACCTGGTACCCGACGCGCGAGATCATGCAGACGACCAAGGAGAAGCCGCGCAACTGGCTGCCCGAGGAAGGCTACGTCGAGCCGACCAACGACCCCTACGGGCACGTCATCCCCAAGGCGCACAAGGCCAACGACTACCTGATCGATTGGGATACGCACACCACGCGGCGCATGGGCATCGCCGGCGTCAACCTGCAGGACAAGTGCGTGCAGGAGAACGAGGGGCCAGGCCCGATCCTCGACCGCACGCAGGAGAACCTGTGCGTCGGCGACCTGACGGTGGTGAAGGTGCGCCGGCTGTTGCGTCAGGCCGCGCTTGCGCTGCAGGACAAGGGCGCGGTGCCGCCGGGCGTCGCGGACGGCGGCATCTACCGCGTCCGCGCCGCCTCCAAGGAGGTGCCCGACGACCGCGACTGGGTGGCGAGCGTGCAGGACGCCGTCACCGTGCCGCCGCGCGCGGCCTGACTGGCGCATCGGAGGACGGCGTGGAGATCGAGAACAAGCTGCGCGCGATGGGCCTCGAGCTGCCCGAGCCCTCCGAAGCGGTGGCCAACTACATCTCGTGCGTGCGGGTCGGCGACATCCTGTTCGTCGGCGGCAACATCGGCCGCTTTGCCGGACAGAAGCTGAAATACGCCGGCAAGGTCGGCGACGCGGTGACGGTGGAGCAGGCCTACGAGATGGCGCGCAACTGCTGCCTCAACCATCTCGCCAAGATCAAGGCCGAGCTCGGCGACCTCGACCGCGTCGAGCGGATCGTCAAGGTGACCGGCTATGTCAACGTCGCTCCCGGCTTCCGCGACGTGCCCAAGGTGGTGAACGGCACATCCGACCTGCTGGTCGCATTGTGGGGCGAACGCGGCAGGCACGCGCGCTCGGCGGTCGGCGTCGCGGTGCTCGGCAGCGACGCGCCGGTCGAGACCGAGGTGATCGTCCAGGTCCGCGGCTGAAAGAAGAAGAGGAGAACGCGCGATGATACGCTGGAACGGCATGGACATCTGCGAGACGCTGGACGAGCTCGTCGATCCTGCCCATGCCGGCCTCCTGATGTGGGACTTCGCGCAGCGCATCGTCGAGCGCTCGTTCAACGCCGACAGCATGATCGCCAACACCCAGCGCCTCCTGGCGGCCGCGCGGCGCAACAAGGTGCGCACCTTCTACGCCCTGCAGAACAACATGTACCTGGTCGGCGACACCGGTGCGCCGACCGTGCGGCTGCGCATGAAGCGGCAGAACAAGCCGGTCGCGGCGATCGCCGAGGTGAAGCCGCCGGTCGGCCCGGCGCCGCGCGACGCCTATGTCGAGGCGGTGAAGCCGCAGGACGGCGACGTCTTCTTCGAGAAGTTCTCGCCCAACGCCTTCCTCGGCACCGCGTTCGAATGGTGGCTCAAGAAATTCGGCATCAAGACGGTGATCCTGACCGGCATCAACGTCGCCACCGGCATCAGCGGCACCGCGCGCGAGGCGACCAACCTCGGCTACTACGCCGTGGTGGTGCGCGACTGCGTGGGCACGCCGTCGAAGCCGGACTACGATGTCGCCATCGACTCGCTCGAGCGGCTGTTCGACGTGGTCGACGCCGACGACATCATTGCGTCTTGGGACAAGGCGAAGCGCTAGGAAGCAGGGCGCCGGGCACCGCACGGCGGCCGGACGGCGAAGGAGCGGAACGATGCAGACCACGGCGATGCTGTCACCCAACGGCCAGCAGGACACCGAAGGCGACGGGCCGGCGACGCAGATGTTCGTCGCCACCCTGAAGGGCGTCGTCACCTTGGAACGGCCGGCGCCCGGTGCACCCTGGGCGCGGACCGCCACCACGCTGGAGGACCGCCACGTCGGCGCGCTGCTGATGGAGCCGGGTTCGGGCAAGCTGTTCGCCGGCGCGCATGGCGGCGGCGGCGTATGGGTCAGCGACGACGGCACGGCGCGGTCGTGGCGCCCCGTCGTCAACGGCCTCGACCGGCAGAACGTCTACTCGCTCGCGCTGCGGCGGCGCGGCGGCAGGACGACCTTGTTCGTCGGCGTCGAGCCGGCGGCGATCTATCGCAGCGACGACCTGGGCGAGACGTGGCGCGAGCTGCCGGCGCTGCGCCACGTGCCGGGGACGGAGAAGTGGAGCTTCCCGGCGCCGCCGCACATCGCCCACGTCAAGTGCATGACCGTCCACCCCAGCGCGCCGGCGACCTTGTTCGCCTGCGTGGAGCAGGGGGCGCTGCTGCGCTCCGACGACGACGGCGAGACGTGGACCGAGTTCGACGGCTACGTGTGGCCCGACGACGCCACCTACCACGACGTCCACCGGCTCACCATCGACCCGCGCAACCACGACGTCTGCTATCTCGCGACCGGCGTCGGACTGAACCGCAGCGACGACGGCGGCGTGACCTGGCGGGCGCTGACCAGCCGCCGCGACCGGCTGGGCTATCCCGACTTTTTCTCGATCGACCCGCGCGACCCCGACGTCCTCTACATGGCGGGGGCGCGGACCACGCCGTCGCAGTGGCGCACCGACCATTTCGCCGACGCCGCGGTGCTGAAGAGCACGGATGCGGGGCGGACGTGGCGCGAGCTGCACGGCGGTCTGCCGTCGCCGATCGTCGGCTCGATCGAGGCGATGGCCATCCATGCCTGGCCGGGCGGTGCGACCCTGTCGCTCGCCACCGCGACCGGCGAGGTCTACGCCAGCGACGACGGCGGCGAAAGCTGGGCCTGCATCGCCGACGGCCTCGCCCCGGTCTCCAAGGCCGGCCACTACCGCTCGTTCACCGTGCCCCCGGCCCACCCGATCCCCGGTGCGCCGGCCCACGCGTAAGTAACGTCGGGTGCTGCAGCGCCGGCGGCCTCCCACCTCACCCGCTCGCGGCGCTCGCACCCTCTCCCCCCAATTTTGGGGGAGAGGGAAGGGGCCCGTCGCATCGCGGCGGGAAGGGTGAGGTGGGGGGCCGCCGGCGATGGGGCGGGTTGAACTCTGCGCGGCCGCTATGCGTGGACGTCGCGCGTCTGCTCGGGCCGCACGCTCTGGCGCACTTCCTCCTCGATCAGGCGCCAGATGCGGTCGACGTAGCCGACGAATTCGGGCGTGCGCTTGATCGCGAGGTCGCGCGGGCGCGGCAGGTCGACCTCGACGACCTCCTTCAGCCGGCCGGGGCGCACCGTGAACACCAGTACGCGGTCGGACAGGAACACCGCCTCGTCGATCTGGTGGGTGACGAACAGCACGGTCTTCCGCGATTCCTGCCAGATGCGCAGCAGCTCCGACTGCATGATCTCGCGGGTCTGGGCGTCGAGCGAGGCGAACGGCTCGTCCATCAGCAGCACCTCGGGCGTGAAGGTGAGCGCGCGGGCGAGGTTCACGCGCTGGCGCATGCCGCCCGACATCTCGTGCGGATAGTACTTCTCGAAGCCGCCGAGGGTGACGAGGTCGAGCATCTTCAGCGCCAGCGGACGCGCGGCGCGCATGTCGTCGCCGCGCACTTCCGGACCGAACAGCGTGTTCTTGAGGGTGGACCGCCACGGGAACAGGCTGTCGCGCTGGAACACGAAGGCGCGGTTCGAGCTCGGCCCGGTGACCGCCTGGCCGTCGATCAGGATGCTGCCCGAGGTCGGCGTGATCAGGCCGTCAACGGTGCGCAGGAACGTCGTCTTGCCGCAGCCCGACGCGCCGACGATGCTGACGAACTCCCCGGCCCCGATGCCGAGGGTGACGTCGCGCAGCACCTCGATGCTGCGGTCGCCGCGCGTGAAGGTCATCGACAGCCGGCGCGTCTCGAGCTTGTGCATGGCGCGCCTCAGTTGCGGTCGTCGCGCGCCTGCCACGGCGCGACCCGGCGTTCGACCCGGCGCAGGATCTCGACGGCGCCGATGCCGCCGAACGCCAGGATGAAGACGCCGACGAACAGCGCGGCGGTGTCGAAGACCTGCGCCGAATAGAGGATCAGGAAGCCGAGCCCGGCCTCGGCGCCGAAGAACTCCGACACCACGACGCCGATCAGGCCGCGCGAGATGGCGTTGCGGATGCCCGACACGATGAACGGCACCGCCGCCGGCAGGCGCACCTTGAAGAAGACCTGCAGCGGCGTGCTGGCGAACGAACGGGCCGCCTCCAGAAGGTCGCGGTCGGTGTTCTTCAGGCCGGTGTAGCTGTTGATGATTACCGGGAACACCGCCATCAGGAACACGATCGCCACCTTCGAGGCGATGCCGATGCCGAACCACAGGATGAACAGCGGCCCCAGCGCGATGATCGGCATGCTGTAGATCATCGACACCCAGGGGTCGAACATGTCCTCCAGCGCGACCGAGCTCGCCATGACGGCGCCGATCGCGATGCCGACGACGATGCCGAGGAACAGGCCGATCGCGAGCTCGGTCAGGCTGGTGCCGATGTGGACCTGCAGCTCGCCGGCATCCCACAGCTGCACGCCGCGGACGGCGACCTGCGTGAGCGAGACGAAGAACAGCGGGTTGTCGATGATCCGCGCCGCAAGCTCCCACACCGCGAGCGCGAGCAGGACGGATCCGATGCGCCGCCACGACGAGGCGTTGCTCCGCCATCCTGTCCGCATCGCGGAAAGGCGCCGGCTCAGCCGGCTGGCGTCGGCGGCGACGGTGGCGTCGGAGATCTTCATGCGTCCTTCTGCCGGTTGTCAGGAGCGAACGCGGAACGCGGACGGACGCACGGGAGCCGGCGCGACGTCGCCGCCGCCGCAGTCGCCGCCGAGAAATCGTAACCCATGGCGGTCGCTTCATCTAGCGGGCGATTGTCGAAAGACGTGGCGGCGACAGAAGAATCCGGTTGCGGCAGGCAGGTCATTTGGCCACTCTTTTCCTCGATGCTGGCGCAAGCGCGCCGGCATCTTCGGTGAGTGCCGTGCGTCCGTAAAACACCCAAGCCTGCTTCGGGAGGTCGCCATATGAGGCGCACGATCGCACTGCTCGCCCTTCTGCCCGTCATGCTGGCGGCCGGCGTCGCCGCCGCGCAGCAGGCCGAGCTGAAGAGGATGAACGTCGCTTCGGCGTTCGCGGCCACCACGACCCTGCCGCTGTGGATCGCCGACAACGAGGGCCTGTTCAGGAAGCATGGCCTCGACGTCAAGCTGATCCTGTTCCAGGGCAGCGCCCAGGCGACGCAGGCGCTGCTGGGCGGCAGCGCCGACATCGTGTTCGGCACCGCCTCGGCGGCGGTGACCGCGGCCGGCCGCGGCGCGCCGACCGCGATCGTCGCGACGACGTCGCTGATCGACTACATGCTGGTGGTGCGGCCCACGACGACCTCGGCCGACCAGCTTCGCGGCAAGTCGCTCGGCATCAGCAATTTCTCCGGCGGCGACGACTTCGCGCTGATCCGCCTGCTGCCCAAGCTCGGCCTGACCTACAAGCAGGACGTGAAGTTCGTCGTGCTCGGCACGCCCAACCCGTACCAGAAGGTGGAGGCCGTCCTGAACGGAACCACCGACGGCACGCTCGCCACCTTCGAGGTGGTGGAGACGCTCAAGGTGCAGGGCAAGCAGACCAACACGCTCGCCGAGCTGATCGCCAGCGGCGTCAAGAGCTCGACCGGGGACATCTACACGACGCGGTCCTACATTTCGCGCAACGGGGAGGACGTGAAGCGCTTCCTGCGCGCCTTCTCGGAGGCGATCAGGCTGGCCAAGAACGACAAGGACGTGACGTTCGCCACGTTGAAGAAGCACACCAACACCAAGAACGACACGGTGCTGGAGAAGCTCTACGTACGCACCGTCGTCAATGGCTTCCAGGACATGCCGTACCCGATCGACGAGGCGATCATCGCGGTACGCGACGACATGGCCGATACCGGCGGCGACCTCGCGAAGCTTCGGGACATGGGCATCGAGAAGTTCGTGGACAACGCCCCGATGAAGGCGCTGGAGCAGGAGGGCTTCTTCGCCAAGCTGCCGCCGCGCAAGGTCAACTGACGGCGGCCGGCGCCCTCTCCCTGAGGAAGCCGGCGACGAGGCTGTGGAAGCGCTGGGTCTGGTCCCATTGGCACCAGTGGCCGCAGGCGTCGAACAGGTGGAGCTCCGCGTCGGGCAGCGCCTGGAACAGCAGCACGCCGCGCTCCACCGCCACGCCGGCGTCGTTCTTTCCCCATAGGAGCAGCGTCGGGGACGTGACCTCGGCCAGGCGGTGGGCGATCGGCGGCGCCGGCGGCGCCGACTTCCGCTGCTGCTGGGCCTCGTAGTTCTTCCCGATGCTCATCTCGTAGCGCAGCTGCACCAGCGCGTCGTCCACCAGGTCCTTTCGGTAGAGCGTGCGCAGGGTCATCGCACGGACGTTCTCCAGGCTGGGAACGTAGTCGCGCAGCTCCTCCGAATGACGGCTGGCCTGGGCGGTCGACTCGGCCGAGCCGCGCGGCGCCAGGGTCGCGCTGGCGGTGAACACCAGGCAGCCGGTGCGCCTGTCTTCCAGCGCCAGGCGCGCGCCCATGTAGGCGCCCTGCGAGTTCGCAACGACGTGGAAGCGATCGAGGCCCAGGCGGTCGACAAAGGCCCGCGCGTGCCGGCAGCGGTACTCCATCGAATGGTCCTGCGGGTTGTCGGACAGGCCGAACCCGGGCTGGTCGTAGGCGTAGACCGCGAAGCCTGCCGCGGCGAGCGCGTCGATGTTGCGCCGCCAGCTGACCAGCGTGCTCGCCCCCGGCGCGCCGCCGTGGATCAGCAGCAGCGGATGGCCGCTGCCCTTGTGCACATAGAAGGTCTTCAGGCCGTCGACCTCGACATACCGGCCGTCCGGCGATCCGCTCACGGCCGCCATCCCTCCGCTGCGGCGGTCACGGATGGATCAGCCCGCTGGTGCGGCGCACCAGGAAGCCCTCATGCCGGGCGAGGAAGTCGTCGACGACGGATGCCACCGCCTCCGGGCGGTCGGTGTCGATCGCGTGACCCGCGTCGTAGACCATGACGACGCTGCAGTTCGTCATGGCGGTGCGGTAGCGGTGCGCCGACTCGCACGGGGCGATGCGGTCCTCGGTGCCGAACAGGGCGAGCGCCGGCGTGGCCAGGTCCTTCAGGCGCGGCACGAACGTGTCATCGCGCGCGGCGAGGTCGTCGAGCGCCGCCGGCGCGACGAGGACGACCGCTTCCACCGTCTCGGGCTGCGCCATCGCCACCGATAGCGCGAGGCCGGCCGCCGCGCCGTGGCCCCAGAGCGCGTGGCGGGCGCTGCCGAGCGCCGCGATCGCGGCAGCCGCCGTCGTCGCGTCGCCCTGCGGGACCTCGATCGCGACGACCCGGCGGCTGGCGGCGATGAGGCCGAGCGCGCCCGACGGCGCGGGCTCCTGCGGCCCATGCAGGACGACCAGCATCTCGCCGTCGCCGGCCGCGCGGCAGCGGATGCGTACGCCGTTGGCGTCGATCATCGACTCGACGAAGGCAGCGGGAGCGGGATGGGTCATGATCGTCCTTCCGCTCACAGCTCGTGCATGCGCGGCAGCACCTTGGTGCCGAACAGCTCGATGGCGCGCAGCGTCTTGTCGCCGAGCTGCGAGGCGACGACGAGGTCGAGCACGCCGGCGCCGAGCGTGTCGCGGATGCGCCTGACCTGCTGCAGCACGGTGTCGGGGCTGCCGACCAGCACCTGGCCGCGCTCGATGCGGTCGCGCATCTCGCCGCGCGTCTGCAGCCGGCCGCGCTGGCCCTCGATGTCGCGGCCGTAATAGCCGCTGCCGGCCACCGCCTGCTCGACGGCGCGGTTGCGGAAGCTGAGCCCGACCGCCGGCAGCGCGCCGCCGGCGGTGCGCATCTCCTCGAACGCCTGATCGTCGGTGTCGGCGACATGCATGGCGAGGCGGTAGATGATCTGCTCCGGCTCAGGCTCCCAGCCGTGGATTCGGCATTGCTCGCGATAATACTTCGCGGCCTCGGCCGCGATCTGGACCGTGGTGAAGGCGAAGCCGGCGCCGAGCCGGTGCCTGGCGGCGAACTCGCCTGCCTCCGGGCTCGCGGTCGACATGTAGATCTGGGGGTGCGGCGCCTGCACCGGGCGCGGCCAGATGCAGATGCTGCGGTACTCGTAGTAGCGGCCCTGCCAGCCGAACGGCTGCGTCTGGGTCCACGCCATGCGGATCAGCCGCAGCGACTCTTCGAACCGCGCGCGCGATTCCGCCGGGTTGACGTTGTAGGTGACATACTCATTGGCCGACCCACGCATCAGCCCGGCGATGACGCGTCCGCCGGTCATCGTATCGACCATCGCGATCTCCTCCGCCACCCGCACGGGGTCGAGGATCGGGATGTCGGGGCCCAGGATCGCGATCTTCGCCCGCTTGACCACGTTGGTCAGCGCCGCGGCCATCACCATCGGGTTGGGCGTCATGGAGAACGGCGCGAAGTGGTGCTCGGCCACCGTCACCCAGTCGAAGCCGACCTCGTCGCCGAGGCGAAACCGCTCCAGCGTGTTCTGCATCGACTTCTCCGCCCACTCGGCGGTGTAGGTGTCGGTCGGCGCCGGCCACACCGTGTGCGAAGCCGGCCCGTCATAGCGCGTCGTGCAGAAGAGCGATGCCTTCATGACGCGGTCGCGGCCCCTTACCCTGCGCCGGCCGCGGCGGGATGCCCGGCCGGTTGGATTTTGACGCGATGGTAGTGCGCGCGCTCGATCCGCCGCAAGGCATATCGGACGTGTCGTTTTGATCTGGTCATCGCCGCACCCTTGGAGGATTATTCCGCCCGACAACGCCGGCGCACGCTCACGCCGGGAACGGGAGGGGACATGGCAGGCGAGATTGTCGCCATCGACGTTCGGCCGTCCGAACTCGGCGCGGCGGGTCCGCGCCAGGGCATGCAGGATATCGTGCGGCCGCGGATCTATGGCCGGCTGGTGGCGGAGGGCTGCGGCAAGGACGTCGCGTTCCTCGTGCTGCATCCCGCGGTCAACTTCATGCACCACTACCTCCTGGAGCCGCTGGCCAAGCGCGGCCGGGCGGCGCTCGGCCTCAACACCCGCTACGTCAACAACGACACGGTGCTGCTGGTCGAGCGGGTGATCCAGGACATCGGCGCCGGGGTGAAGTTCCTGCGCGACCGCGGCTACAAGAAGATCTTCTACATCGGCAATTCGGGCGGCGGCTCGGTCGGCACGTTCTACCAGTCGCAGGCGGAGAAGCTGACCGTCGCGACGACGCCCGACGGCGCGCCGATCGACCTGCTGCCGGAGGATCTGCCGCCGGTGGACGGCATCATTCTGGCCAGCGCCCATATCGGGCGCGCGCGGCACTTCGGCATGTCGCTCGATCCGTCCGTGCTCGACGAGCGCGACCTGCTCTCCACCGACCCGGCGCTCGACATGTTCAACCCGGAGAACGGGCCGCCGTTCGACCGCGCCTGGCTCGACCGCTATTTCGCCGCGCAGAAGGCGCGCCACCGGCGGATCACCGACTGGGTGGTCGGCCGGCTGCGCGAGCTGGAGAGCCTGCCGGAAGAACTCGGGGTGACCGACGAGGCGTTCCTGATCCACCGCACCTATGCGCGCCCGCAGGTGCTCGACCTCACCATCGACCCCAACGACCGGCCGGCGGCGGCGTCGATCTGGGGCAGCGCGCGGGCGACCAACTATTCGGCCAGCATCCTCGGCCGGTTCACCACCCTGCGGTCCTATCTCAGCCACTGGAGCCAGATGAGCAACGCCGCCGATGGGCCGGCGCGGCTGGCGGAAACCACCGTGCCGGTGCTCAACGTGCGCTTCTCGGCCGACGAGGGGACCTACCCCAGCCTGACGCGTGAATACTCGCTGGCCGCCAAGGGCCGCTGCGACGACTTCGTGCTGAAGGGCGCACGCCACTTCCCCTACCGACAGCCCGAGGGCGACCGCCTGATCGGCGAGCTCGCCGACGCGGTGGTGGACTGGGGCAACCGGCACTGAAAATCCGCGCGGCCCCGCCGCCGGTCAACAAGCATCGCCGCGCAAGGCGGCAAAGGGAGAACGGAAAATGGCGGAAAGTGCGTCGGTCGGGCGGATCATCGCGCTCGAAATGCGGCCCAGCAACGTGCCGACGGTGGGGCAGGGCGTGCAGGACCTGGTGCGCCCGCGGATCAACTGCCAGGTCGCCGACCAGGGCTGCGGCAAGGACGTGGCGTTCCTCGCCATGCACCCGGGCGTCAGCTTCCTGCACCACTACCTGCTGGGGCCGCTGCAGAAGCGCGGCCGAACGATGATCGCGCTGAACAGCCGGCACGTGAACAACGACAGCACGCTCCTTATGGAGCGGGTGATCCAGGACGTCGGCGCCGGCGTGAAGTACCTGCGCGATCAGGGCTACAAGAAGGTCATCCTGATCGGCAACTCCGGCGGCGGGCCGGTGATGTCGCTCTACCAGTCGCAGGCGGAGAAGCTGACCATCAAGTCGACGCCGGACGGCGCGCCGTTCGACATCATCCCCGACGACCTGCCGAAGGCGGATGCGATCGCGCTGCTCAGCGCCCATCCGGGCCGCCATACCCAGTTCCGCGCCACGCTCGACCCGTCGGTGCTCGACGAGCACGATCCGATGAGCGTCGACCCGGCCCTCGACATGTTCAACCGCGACAACGGCCCGCCCTACGACAAGGCGTGGCTGGAGCGCTACTACGTGGCGCAGGACGCGCGCTGGCATCGCATCACCGACTGGGCGGTCGGCCGGCTGCGCGAGCTGGAGCACACGAAGTCGCGCGCGACCGACCAGGGCTTCGTCATCTACCGTTCCTACGCCAAGCCCGCGACGCTCGACCCCTCGATCGATCCCAACGACCGGCCGAAGGGCAACGACACCATCTTCGGCAAGGCGCTGGCGGTGAACTACTCGGCCGCCGTGTTCGGCCGCTTCACCACCCTGCGGTCGTTCCTCAGCCAGTGGAGCCCGCTCAGCATCGCCGACGGCCCGGCGCGGCTGGCCGAGACCTCGGTGCCGGTGGTCAACGTCCACTATTCCGCCGACGAGGGTTGCTTCCCGACCGAGACCGGCCAGTACACCAAGGCGCTCGGCGGCCGGTGCGAGGAATACGTGCTGAAGGGCGCCCGCCACTTCCCGTTCATGCAGGAGAACGGCGACAAGATGATCGGCGAGCTCGCCGACTTCCTGTGCGGCTGGGCCGACCGGCTGTAGCTCGGCGACGGCAAGGCCAAGGCGAAAGGGCGGGTCCCGGACCCGCCCTTTTCCTTTCGATCTCTATCCTACGACGGCCGCGGCCGGCTGCCGCCGGACAGCTCGTCGAACTTCTTCAGCATGTGCGACGGCACCATCAGGCGCTCGATCAGCACGATGGCGCCGAACACCAGCAGGCCCATCACGGTGAGGTAGAGGATCGAGGCGAAGGCGCCGGTAGTGTCGGAGCTCGACACCTGCAGCAGGAGCAGGTAGCCGAGGCCCTGGTCGGAGCTGTAGAACTCCGCCACCACCACGCCGATCACCGCCAAGGTCGCGGCAATCTTGAGCCCGCCGAAGAACACCGGCAGTGCGGTCGGCAGCCGCAGCTTGAAGAAGGTCTGCGCCGGCGTCGCGCCCATCGACCGGAACAGGTAGATGCTCTCGCGCGTCGTCATGTTGAGCGCCACGATCGTGTTGATGACGATCGGGAAGAAGGCGATCAGCGCCGTCATGATCAGCTTCGGCTCGATGCCGAAGCCGAACCACACCACCAGAAGTGGCGCGATCGCGACCTTGGGCATGATCTGCGCCGCGACCATCGCCGGATAGACGGCCGCGCCCAAGGTGCGCGAGAACGCGACGATCAGGCCGGTCCCGGCGCCGAGCGCGAGCGCGATGACGTAGCCCAGCACCACCTCGATCAGGGTCGGCACCGAATGCTTGAGGTAGAGCCCGATGTCGACGACCGATGCGGCGAGCACGCCTGACGGCAGCGGCAGGATGATATCCGGCACCTTGAGCGCGATCGCCAGCAACTCCCAGCCGACCAGGAAGGCGACGAGGAGGATGATCGGCGGCAGGAGCTTGACCGTCATGCGGCGGCTCCGCCGCGGCGCGGCCGCGCATGGCCGGCGTCGAACAGCTCCGCCCGTATCTCGTGGACGTAGCGGTTGAATTCGACCGTCTCGCTGATCTCCTGGTCGCGCGGCCGCGGCAGGTCGATGGTGACGATCTTGCGCAGCCGGCCGGGCCGCGCCGACATGACCGCGACGCGGTCCGCCAGCAGCACCGCCTCGCGCACGTCGTGGGTGATCAGCAGCACCGTGCGCCGATCATGCAGCCAGAGGTCCTGGAGCATCAGCTGGTGCTCCTCGCGGGTCAGCGCGTCGAGCGCGCCGAACGGCTCGTCCATCAGCAGCAGCGGCAGGCCGCAAACCAGCGCCCGGCACAGCGCGGCGCGCTGGCACATGCCGCCGGAAAGCTGGTGCGGATAGTGGTTCTCGAAACCCTTGAGGCCGACCATCTCGATCAGCTCGTGGGCGCGCGCCAGGCTCGCCGGACCCTTCTCGCCGCGAATCTCGAGCGGCAACAGGACGTTGTTCAGCACCGTGCGCCATTCCAGCAGGTTGTGATGCTGGAAGGCGATGCCGGCCTCGGTGTACGGCCCGTGGAGCGACTTGCCGCCGACCAGCAGCGTCCCCGATGTCTGCGACAGGATGCCGGCGACCAGCAGCATCAGGGTGCTCTTGCCGCAGCCGCTGGGGCCGACGATGACGAAGAACTCGCCCCGCCGGATGTCCATCGAGATGTTCTCAAGCGCGATCACCCGCCCCGACTTCGTGCCGAAGATCATGTCGAGGTTGCGGATGTCGACGATCAGGTCGCTGTCGCTCGCCGCCAGGGGTTCATTCGCTCGGACGTCGCTCACTTTGACCCCTGATCTCGTTCCGGGAAGGCTGCGCGCATTCAATCGATAGCGCGTTACAACATCAACCCCAATTTTGTAGCGCCGTGCCGTTTGGCGGGATAGTTTTACTGCTGGCGTTCAGTGGGCGCGAAATACAACTACGGAGAAGGCGCAATGATCGGCGACGGCAGGAAGCGCAACAGCGGGTCGTTAGGTGCCAAACGAGCGTTCGCGGCGGCGGTCGGCGCGCTTGCGATCGCCTTCGCGGGCGCGGCAATGGCGCAGGAAAAGCCGGCGCTGAAGAAGGCGACGCTGGTCGTCGAATGGATCGGCTACCAGCCGCAGCATTTCGGCTTCTGGATCGCCAAGGAGCGCGGCTGGTACGCGGATGCCGGGTTCGACCTGGAGATCAAGGGCACGCGCGGCTCGGCGCAGGTGCTGCAGATCATGACCGGCAAGGGCGGCGACTTCTCTATGGTCGCGGCCAGCTCCTACGCCCAGGCGATGGGCGGCAAGACGCCGCTGCCGCTCAAGGTGGTCGCGATGTGGGGCCAGAAGGACATCCTGTCGGTCGCCTACTTCGAATCCACCGGCATCAAGACCCTCCACGACTTCGAGGGGCGCACGATGGGCATCGTGCCCGGCTCGATGGCCCATATCATCTGGCCGGCCTTCACCAAGTCGGTGAACATCGACGCCGGCAAGGTGAAGCTGCAGAACTGGGACTTCCGCAGCTATTTCGGCATCTGGGGCGCCAAGAAGGTCGACATCTCCGGCAACAGCGCGCTGGGGACCACGTCCCCCGCGATGTTCAAGAAGCGGCAGAACGAGATCGTGAAGCAGGTGGCGTTCTCGCACTACCTGCCGTTGCTCGGGCCGGCGGTCATGGTCCACAACGACACGATCGCCAACGACCCGGAATCGGTGCGCAAGTTCGTGAAGGTCACCCAGCGCGCGTGGGAGTACCTGCGCGACAAGCCGAAGGAGGCGACCCTGGAGGCGGCCAAGATCGTCTTCGCGAACTACGAGAAGATCGACCCGGTGGAGGACCTGGCGGAGTATTCGCTTGAGGTCATCCCGGACTACATGGTCTCCGACTCGACCAAGGGCAAGCCGATCGGCTGGATGAACCCCGACGACTGGCGGAAGATGACCGCGCTCCTCAAGGAGAACGATCCCGGCATGACCTCGCTGCCGGCGGTCGAGGACATGATGACCAACCGGTTCGTGGAATAGGGGCAGCCGGCCGGCTGCGCACGACGGCGTTCGATTGGAGGGCGGGCCCGAAAGGCCCGCCCTTTCTGCGTCTGCGCGCGCGCTGCGCCTCACACCGCGTAGAGCTTCATCTCCGTCTTGCTCAGCCGGCGGCAGCCGGTGTCGGTGATGACGATGGTGTCGCCGACCTGCACGCCCTTGCGGTGGTCGGCGAAGGCGGCCATCGGCTGCATCCCCAGGATCATGCCGGTGCGCAGGGTCACCTCGCGCCCGGAATTGATGCTGCCGGGGAAGCTGCGGTCGGTCGGCGGCTCGACGTTCTCCAGCCCCGTGCCGTGCCACTGCGGGCGGGTCCAGGTCAGCCCGGCCTCGACGATCGGCACGTTCATGATCCTGGCGAGCTCGGTGGTGGTGATGCCCGGCCGCGCCGCCTTGACCCCCTCGTGGTAGGCGGCGACCGCGGCGTCGCTGAGCCGGCGGTATTCCGGGTCGGGGTCGCCGACGCAGACCGGCACCATGATCTGGGTGAAGTAGCCGGCGTATTTCGGCAGGATCTCCTGCAGCAGCACGTAGCCCGGCTCAATCGTGCGCGTGGTCGGGAAGCGCAGCGCGTGGTAGGCGGCTGGGTCCGCGTCGTACATCAGGAACATCGGCGCCTCGCCGCCGGCGCGGTAGCAGGCGTAGAGGATCTCGGCATATACCTCGTGCGACTTCACACCGGGGCGGGCGGCCGCCTCCAGCATCGCGGCCACCGCGGCGTCGCACAGCGCGCCGGACTTCTCCATCACGGCGACCTCCTCGGGCGACTTGGTGATGCGCATCCGCTCCAGGATGTCGCTCGCCGGCTCGAAATGCGCGTCGGGCAGCGCCTCGCGGATGCCGGTGTAGATGTCCCACGACATGCACTGGCCGGACTCGTTGCGCCCACCGATGCCGACGACGCCGATCCGCCCCCGCTCGTGGCCGACCTCGCGCACACAGGCCGCGGTCGCCGACGCCCAGTTGGGGTTGCCCTGGCGGAATTCCGTGACCCAGTCCTGCGCCTGCGCCCACCAGTCGCGCTGCGACGACGCCCAAACCAGGACCAGCGGCTCGCCCTTGGCGGGGAAGACCATCATCGCCTCCTCGCCGTTGCCGCCGATCTGCGACAGATAGCGGATGTTGGCGGTGCCGCCGTCCCACTTGAGCGAGATGCCGCGCACGATCAGCGCGTCGAGGTTGCGCTCGGCCATCGCCGTGCGCACGGCGGCCCAGCGGCGGTCGCGCTCGGCCAGGGATTGGGTGACGATGCGTGTCGTGGTCATGGCGGTGGGTCCTGCGTCGTGATCTCGTTGCCGGAAATGCGCGGCGGCGCCGTTGGCGCCGCCGCCGTGCTGCGTCCCGCGGGCTTGCGCGGGCGCCGCGTCCGAAGGTGCGTCAGGTCGTGGCGAGCCCTGGCGCAAGCCGCACGTCGCCCAGGGTCTCCCAGATCAGGCAGGTGCTTTCGCCGCCACGGTCGCCGACCCGGTGGTCGATGCCCTTCGGGTAGTTGGTCATCGAGCCGACCGGCGAGGACACATTGCCGAGCAGCGACTCGCGGTCGCCGCTGCCGTGGTGCGCGAACACCGTCTCGTTGGCCCGGACGTTGCGATGGAAGAACGGCATCGGCGTCTTCGGCATCGCGATCTCGAGATGGAAGCTCGGGCCGCGGAACACCACGAAGGGCAGCACGCCCTTGGGCGAGGTCGGCTGGTGCGCCGGGATGGTGTGGAGGTCGAGGGCGAACGCCGGCTGCTCGTCGCGGCCGACCTCCACCGTCTCCAGCGGATCGTTCGGCCGCTGCACGCTGAGGTGCCACGACCGGGTGCGCAGCCGCTCCTCCCACTGCTTGACGCCGGCGTTGTCCAGCTTCGGCGGGAACTCGGGCCGGATGATCGGGATGCGCGCCTTGGCGACGTCGTCCTCGAGGTTGATGTGCTCCTCGCTCTCGAAGATCACCGACATGTAGTCGGCGGTGTGGGGCACCACGCGATAGCCGATGCCGCGGGTGATGAAGATGAAGCGGCCCGCCGGCGCGTCGAAGTTGCCGACCTCCGTCAGGTAGGTCGCGTGGCCGCGGTGGACGAAGTGGAGTTCGTCGGCGTCGATGTGACGGAAGGTGTAGGGCATCGCCGCCTTGCGCCGGCTGATCTTCAGCCGGCTGTAGTCGAACTCCACCACCACCACGGGCTCGGCCGACGGATCGGTCTCGTCCGGGCACGCCGCGGCGTAGAGGTCTGTTGTCCAGAACGGGCAGTTGCCGCTGTGCGGCAGCGGTGCGCCCAGCTCGACGTCCTTGACGATCAGCGCGCCGCGCCCGCCGGTGTCCAGATGCTGCTTCATCGCCGCCGTGACCGGCGGCCGCTTGAGTTCGGTAGCCATCGAACGAGTCTCCACTTTCCGATGTCCCGGGCCATCCGCCCGAGGACGTTGATCCCGCTATCGGGTGCGGCGGCTATTCGGCCGCCGGGCGCGCCAGCCACCGGCGCAGGTTCTCGTGCGCGCGAGCGATCATGGCGGCCCTGTCGTCTTCGTGCCTGGGCGTATAGGCGAATTCCATGCGGACGCCGTTGGGATCCCAGAAATAGATCGAATGAACGGTCTCGTGAACCATCGGCCCGTCGACCGCGACGCCCGCCGCCTCCAGCCGGCGCTTGAGGTCGAGAAGCTGCGCCTCGCCGTCCACCGCGAAGGCGATGTGGTTGACGAAGGCCGGCGTCGCCGGGTCGGGCGCCGTGGTGCGGCCGTCGCCGAGGTCGAAGAAGGCGATCATCGAGCCGTCGGTCATCTCGAAGAAGAAATGCGCGAAGGAGACGCGGTCGCCGGTCGTCGAGACCGTGTTCTCGACGTGGATGACGTCGACCAGCGGCAGGCCGAGCACGTCCTCGTAGAAACGCCGGGTCTCCTCCGCGTCCCGGCAGCGATAGGCGACATGGTGCAGGCCGTGGATGGCGGGCGGCGCGTTGCCGCGCGCTGACCTTGGGGACGGGGCGGTTGCTGCGACGGCGGTCATGTCATGCTCCATGATGCGCACAAGTCGAGTCTACGCGAGATGGCTGTAACGGCAAAATCAAAATCGTGCCGCGACTTCGCGACATCTTGACGGAACGCCGGCGCGATCTGCTTGACGCCTCGGTTCGCCAGCGTCATCGTCGCCTGCAAACGCTGGCTGTGCCGACAATCAAGAGGCCTCGCGATGGGACAGGAAAAGAAGCCGCTCGTCATGCCCGAGCCCCCGCCGGACAAGGAGCCGCTAAAGGTTAACGTCTACGAGTTCGGCCGCAACCTGGTCAGCACGCTGACGCCGATGTTCCCCTATATCGACGAAGGCGCGATGGTGCCGACCTGCGCGCTGTTCTACGGCGCGCCGGAAGGCGACTACGGCTATTTCGAGCACGAGAACACGGTCGACGAGGTCGCCGTCATCTTCGGCGCCGGCGACACCACGGGCCGCGGCCGCGGCGGGCTGGCGCGGGTCAGCGCGCGCAGCCACGGCGTCGGCAACCTGCTCAACGACCCGAACAACCCGGCGAGCTTCGCCTTCGTCACCGTGACGCAGCGCCAGTCGATCGGTGAGAAGCAGCACGAGGCCGTCGCGTTCGCCTGCGAAAAGTGCTCCGCGCAGGTCTTCCGCATGGACTACGACGCGACGCCGCCCCGGCGCGGCCACCAGCGCGAGGAAGCCGGTCCGGTCGCCTACCTGCATACCCTGGTCGGCAGCACCAGCGCGGCGCGCGCCTACAACGCCGACGAGAAGAACCGGACCTGCCCCAAATGCAGCCACGTCAACAAGCCGTTCCCACTGCACCGCTGGGGGTGGGACCGCTATGTCGACCAGACCCACGTCATGAACGAGGCCTATCAGAGCCTCCTCGGCGAGAAGTAGGGAGGCGACGATGGCCAGGAAGCAGCGCTTCGCAGTCGCGGACGAGGCGGCCCGCCGCGGCCCGTACGACGAGTACCCGATGTTCCCGCCGGGGGTCGACCCGCAGATCCACGTCAGCCGCAACGACCGGCCGCAGCCGTTCCATCTGATCTGCGAGCACGACACGCTGCTGGTCACGATGTCGGGCGGCGGCCGGGTCGAGTTCCCGTCCGGGCCGGTGCGCTACCACAGGCTGGTGCCCGGCGACTTCGTCTACGTCCCGGCCGGCATGCCGCACCGCGTGCTGCCCGACGGGGAATGCGTGCAGCTGCGCTACCGCCCGGAGCATCCGGGGCTGGAGGCGGTGGCGTGGTACTGCGAGGCGTGCGGCCGCGAGATCGCGCGCGACGTCTGGGATACCGCCGAAGAGCTGCCGCAGGAAGGCTACCTGCGCGCCACGGCGGCGTTCAATGCGGATGCGGCGAAGCGCACCTGCACCTGCGGCAAGGTCCACCCGCCGGTCGACCTCTCGCCTTACCAGTGGGCGGCGGTCGCGGCGGAAGTGCGCAAGGATCTCGCCGCGGCGAAGGGCGGCGCGAAGGGCGCGTAGTTCGGGCCGCCGCAATTCTTCGGGTATTCTTCGCAGGGGCGGGTTTCAAACCCGCCCTTTTCGTTTACGCGCGCCCGGGCGTCGCGGGCGGGTTTTAAACCCGCCCCTACGTAAAATGGAGATGACGCCTAACCGCGCAGCACCCCGATGTCGCGGTAGTAGGCCTCGGCGCCGGGATGCAGCGGCGCGCCGGTCTCCGGCGCATGGCGCGGGCTGTAGAAGATGTCCTCGCAGATGTAGTGATGCGGGCTCTGCTCGTTGAGCGCGCGGGCGAGGCGGTAGGCGCGGTCGTCCTCCATGGCCGCGCCGACGATCACCGGGTAGCCAGGATTGCACACCGTGAGCACCGGCGCGTCCTGGCCGCGCAGGGTGCCGGGCGGAACCTCGATCGGCGGCGTGCCGTATTCGTCCGCAAGCTCTCGGGCGATCGCCTCGTCCATCGGCAGCATGACGACATCGCAGATCGAGGCCGCGACGCCGGCCGGCGACAGCTTGGTGTTCTCGCGCATCAGCGCGTTGGCCTTGCCCTCGATGAACAGCCGCGTCGCCTCGGGGAACACCGTGTAGAGCGCGCCGCCCCAGGCCTCGATGTCGCGGTAGAGCTCGATCCCGTAGTGGCGCAGGTACGCCTGGCTGATCTGGCCGGCGATGTAGCCCTTGTTGCCGACGCAGAGGCCGAGCTTCGGCTTCTGCGCCGCAATCTCCGCGAACGACCGGATGCCGAGGTCGCGGCGCACGAAGTTGTAGAAGTAGTGGCCGGGATGCAGCACCAGGCCGAGGCCGCGCACGGCAAGCTGGTTGCCGCGATAGGCGCCGCGACCGTTCGCGGCCATCCAGGCGCCGGAGGCGAGCGACACGCTGACGTCCGCCTCGCCCGCCGTCACGCGCCGGGCGTTGTCCATGCCGTCAGTGCCGCGGCGTTCGACCGCGACCTCGAAACCGGCGGCGCGAAACGCGGCGGCCGCCCAGTTGAGCGTCTTCCACCAGTTCAGCCCGCCCTCGATCGAGGTCAGCTTCAACGCATCGGCCATCGGTCCGTCCCCGTCAGGTCCAGCGCATCATCCACTTCTCGACGCGGTCCATGCCGCGCACGAGGACGAGGGCGAGCAGCGAGATGTAGATCACCCAGGCGTACATCTGGGGCGTCTGGTAGAGCTGCGCGGTCAGCGCGATCTTCTGGCCGAGGCCTGAGGACGCGCCGAAGAACTCCGCCACCACCACCATGATCATGCCGAGCGTCACGCCGATGCGGAACCCGGCCATCAGATAGGGCAGGGACGCCGGCAGCACGACCTTGGTGAACAGCCGCCAGTCGCTGTAGCCGAACACCCGCGCCACGTCGATCAGGACCCGCGGCGTCTGCTTGGCGCCGACATAGGCGTTGAACACCACCGGAAACACAACGCCGACGAAGACGATCAGGATGCGCGACATGTCGGAGATGCCGAAGATCATCAGCAGGACCGGAAACAGCGCGACGCGCGGCATCGCCGAGAAGAAGACGACGTAGGGGTCGACGATGTCGCCGAAAGTCCGCCACCAGCCCATCGCGAGGCCGAGCACGGCGCCGACCACGCAGGCGGCGATCACCCCCACCAGGTAGGCGTAGACGGTCACCCACAGGTTCGCCAGCAGCTCGCCGTTGACCAGCATCTCCCACGCCGCGATGCCGATCGCGCTCGGCCACGAGAAGAAGAACGGGTTGACGTGGCCGTGGTGGCCGGCGAATTCCCACACCGCCAGAAGGGCGAGCAGGATCGCGAAAGACACGAGTCCCGGCCGCGACCGCCAGGAGAACTGGCGCGGCGGCGCGGCGGCAGGCGCAGCGGCGACCGCCTCGCCTTCTAGCTGCTGGCCTGGAGCAGGTCCCACACCATCCCTCTCAGGTTCTGGAATTCGGGTGACGTCCGGATCGCATGCTGGCGCGGCTTGGGGATGCCCACCAGGATCTCCTGGATCAGCCGCGCCGGGCGCGAGGAGAACACCAGCACCCGGTCGCCCAGGAACAGCGCCTCCTCGATGTCGTGGGTGACCATCAGCACCGTCGCCTTGTCGCGCGTGACGATGTCGAGCAGGTCGGTCTGCATGTACTGGCGCGTCATCGCATCGACGGAGGCGAACGGCTCGTCACACAGCAGAAGCGTCGGGCGTACCGCCAGCGCGCGGGCGATGCCGACCCGCTGCTGCATGCCGCCCGACAGCGTCTTGGGCAGGAAGTCCTCGAACCCGGCCAGGCCGACGCGGCGGATCGCGTCGCGCGCGGCGGCAAGCTTCTGCTCCCGGTTCAGCGGGCTGGTCTCGAGCCCGAATATCACGTTGTTGAGCACGCTCAGCCACGGCATCAGGCCGAACTGCTGGAAGATCATCGCGCGCTCCGGCCCCGGGCCGGTGACCGGCTTGTCGTTGAGCGCGATGCTGCCGCTGTCGGGCTTCTCGAGCCCGGCGACGATGCGCAGCAGGGTGGTCTTGCCCGAGCCGCTGGCGCCGACGATGGACACCACCTCGCCCTGGTTCTGGCCGAAGCTGATGCCCTCCAGCACCGGCAGGCGGCCGTTGCCGGTCGGGAACGTCTTGTAGACGCCGCGCAGCTGCAGCCCGCCCGATGACATCGCCTTAAGCTCCCCGAGACGCTCAGAACTGCAGGTTGAGCGCCTTCAGCGCATCGCGCGCCGGCTCCGTCACCGACACCGCCTTCACGTCGATCGAGCCGGGCGGCTTGCCCATCGCGACCGCGATCATCTCGGTGTCGAAGGCGTAGTCGCCGCGGTCGGGATCCATGCGGACGATCCAATGGTCCTTGTGCAGCTCCCACACCTCGGCGGCGGTCGCGTCGTCGAGCATGAAAGGCTGGCCCTTTAGGACCGAGACCGCGAACGCGCGATCGGTGCGCAGCTTCTGGGTGGCCTTCGCCATCGCGCGCAGGAAGGCGCGCACCGTCTCGGGCTGCTGCTCCAGCATCTTGACCGAGGTACCCCAGCCCAGGTTGGCGCCGTCGCCCACCCGCAGCCCGTTTTCCTTGCGCCACTGGTTGTAGTCGAGGATCTGGACGAACCCGAGCTGGCGCGCCTTGCCGATCTCCACGCTCGACAGGTTGGCGACGTCGGCGGTGCCGCTGGCCAGGGTGCCGAAGCCGTTGAAGCTCTCGACGCGCTTGACGTCCGACATCTTGAGCCCGGCCTTTTCCATCACCTGGATCCAGACGTTGTCCAGCGTCTCGCCGGGCCGCACCGTCTGGATCGTCTTGCCGCGGACGTCGGCGATCGACTTGATGCCGGAATCCTTCTTCACCCAGAACTGGTAGGGGTGGAAGCTCGACACCATCGCGATCTGGCGCACCGGCGCGTTCTGCCCGGCGACGGCGCGCGCAAGGCTCGCCGCGCCCAGCGCGAACTGCGCGGCGTCGCTGGCGATCGCCTGGACCGGCTCGGTCCACGACCGGAAGCGGACGATCTCGACCTCCAGGCCTTCTTCCTTGAAGGTGTTCGCCGCTACGGCGGCCTCCAGGCCGGCGTGCTGCACCAGCACCGTCAGGGTCGCGGCGACCTTCACCTTGGTCGGCGCCTGGGCGAGCTGATCGGCGGCACCGGCCGCTGCCGTCCATGCGAGGCCGAGCGCGATGCATGCCGCGCCCGCCATCGCCCGCCATGCGAGTGACTTCATATGACCTCCCTGGGCGTTTCTTGTCGCGGCCGCCGCTACGGGCGGCCGCTCGCCGGCCAACCGCCGGCTACCACTGGCTCCGCGCTTCCCGTTCCGGCTCGTTGTCGTTCCACGGGAAGATCGAATAGGCGACCGGATGGACCGTGCCGCACTCCGAGCAGGTGCGCACCTTCTCGTCGCCGTTGAACACCGCGAAGCCGTCCTCCTGCACCGCGTAGTAGCCGGCGAGGCCGACGCGCGCCGTCTCCACCTGCACCATGTAGAGCGGGTTCAGGCAGTTCAGGCAGTACCAGGCGAAGCGGTCGATTCGCCCGCGCTCCGGGAAGCCCTCGATCAGCACGGTCAGGCCGCGGTTGTCGGCCAGCTTGAGATTCATGATCATCTCTTGCTGATCGTTGATGTGCCAGAAGCCGTAGACGTGCTCGGCGTGGTGCGGCACCAGCGGCGGCGTGAACATCACGTCGGACCGCGGTTCGGAGACGATCTTGCCGTTCATGATCTTGAGCGAGCGGCCGGGCTTGAAGCCCGTAGCCTGCGGCTTCTGCTCGTAGTAGCGCAGCCCGATCAGCATGTCGCCGCACGGATAGAAGCTGCGGTAGCGCAGCTTCGATTCCTCGCTCAGCAGGTCCATCGTCATCAGCGCGGCCTGCTTGCCGACCAGGTCCTTCATCAGGTCGAAGGACGCCTTGTTGAGTTGCGATCCGTCCATCCCGTCCTCCTGTTCGGCCGAAGCCGACTATGCCTTGACCTTAGCGGCGGCAGCCTCGAAGGCCTTCATCACGCTTTCCTTCTCGTAGCCGGCGTCGGCGCACGAGACGACCGAGACGTTGCCGGTCACGCGCGCCTGGCAGGCCAGCCGGTAGGCGGGGTGGTAGCCCCAGCCTTCGATGAAGTAGCGTTCGGTATCGCTGGGCGGGTCGAGCTCGCCCTCGACCACCAGCATGCAGCAGGTGCCGCACAGCGCCTGGCCGCCGCAGTACGAGCGCCAGCGCGCGCCCGACTTCTGCGCGCCGGTCAGCACGGTCCGACCCTGCTGCACGTCGAACGATTCGCCGCGGTTCACGACCGTCACAGTGGGCATCGCCGTTCACCAGCCTCCATCACGACGGGCGGCGCACGTGCGCGCAATGCCGGCGTCCGGCAAGGCGAAGCGCCTTGCCGCCGGCCTTCGCGCGGGTACCCGTCGGGGCAGCCATCGTGAGCCTCAGCCCTGCTCGCCGGTCCATCGGCGGACCGGTCGTTGGGAACATCATATTGGAATGCCGGTTCGAAACCAAGGGGGAGGAAGCAGCCGGCCTCGCATCATGGCGCTAGCGCCCGGTTGCGCGAAAATCAGTAGCCTGCGACTGAATTCGATTGGATACTAACGGAAATCGCTGCGGCCGGGCCGGCCCGCAAAGGGTGGCCGGCATAGCGGCCGGGCGCCGAGGCCAACGCCAACGGGAGGCAATTGTGAACCGAGGAATCAACCACGGCCGCGGCGCGTTCGCGGCGGCGGCGGCGGCGGCGCTGGCACTGGCCTTCGCCGCGACCACGGCGGCGGCAGACACCAAGCGCACGCCGCAGCTCGAGCAACTGCTGAAGGATGCCCAGGCCGAAGGCCAGATCAACGTTATGTGGGGCATCTCGCTGGGCCAGGAGCAGGGCGCGCGCGATATAGAGAACGCCCTGAACAAGACCTTCGGCCTCAAGATCAAGGTGAACTACACCCCCGGCCCGTCGATGCCGCAGCTCGCGACCCGCACCATCCAGGAGGTCAAGGCCGGCCAGAAGCCCTCCACCGACCTCTATGTCGGGGTGGAGGTCTCCATCCCTGCGATGATCACCAACGACGTGCTGCTGCCGGTCAAGTGGTCGGAATACTTTCCGGAGATCACGCCCGAGATGCAGACCAAGGGCGGGCACGCGGTGCATATCGTCACGCTCTTCAACGGCGTCACCTACAACACCCAGTTCGTGAAGAAGAACGAGGTGCCCAAGATGATCGCCGACATGTTCAATCCGAAGTGGAAGAAGAAGATCGCCTCCACGCCCTATGCCGCGGCGTTCGACCGGCTGGCGCTGGCGCGCGGCTATGACGTGATGGAGCCGATCGTCAAGAAGACGGCGGAATGGACCGGCGGCCTGATCCGCTGCGGCGAGTACGAGCGGCTGGCCAGCGGCGAGTTCGTCATGCTGTTCCTCGACTGCGGCCGCGTCGACGACGCGCTGGCGGTCGAGAAGGGCGGGCCGCTCGACCAGACCCTGCTCGGCGATGCGCTGGCCACGACCCTGTGGTACTTCGCGGTGCCCAAGACGAGCCCGAGCCCGAACCTTGCCAAGCTGTTCGCCGGCTTCGTCGCCACCAAGGCGGGCCAGGACATCATCGGCAAGTACGGCAACGCCACCTCGCACCTCGTCCCCGGCACCGAGAACTACAAGGTCGCCAAGGAGTACGAGGCGAAGGGCATGAAGATCCTGTCGCTGACCGCCGACGACATCCAGCCGCGCGAGGCCGACCTCGCGAAGTACAAGAAGGCGTTCCAGGACATGCTGGTGAAGAAGTAGCCACGATGAACGGACCCGGCCTGATCCCGAACTTCAGCCTTGCCGAGCGCGACGCGCGGTGGGCGCGGGTACGCGCGCGCATGGCGGCGGACGGCCTCGACTGCCTGATCGGCTTCCCCAACCAGGGACGGTTCGAGCAGCTCCAGGCCAACACCCGCTACCTCGTCGGGATCGGCGGCTATGCAACCGAGGTCGCAGTCGTCTTCCCGCGCGACGGGCAGGTGACGGCGATCCTGCAGGGCGGGCGCGACATCGAGTGGTGGTCGGGCGCGCAGGACTGGGTGCCCGACCTGCGCCCGTCGCGCCGGCTGTGGTCGCAGGGAATCGCGGCGCGGCTCAAGGAGCTGGCGGTGCGCAAGGTCGGCGTGATCGGGCTCAAGGGCCTGATCCGCGCGCCGGAAGGCGTGGTGTCGTGGACCATGTTCGAGAACGTGCGGGCCGCCTTCCCCGACGTCACGTTCGTCGACGCGACGCAGATTCTCCTCGAGACGCGGGCGGTCAAGTCGGCAGAGGAGATCGCATTCATCTCCGAGGCGGCTCGGCTCGGCGAGCTTGCGGCCGACGCCCTGGTGGCCACGGCGCGGCCGGGCGTGCCGGAGCGGGTGGTCTACGCCGCGATGGTGCAGGCGATGGTCGCGGCAGGCGGCGAGCTGCCGACGATGCTGTACTGGGGCGCGGGGCCGGAAGGCTCGCCCGCGCACCTGGTGCCTTCGTCGCGCCCGCTGCGGCCCGGCGACATCCTGCACAACGAGATCGAGGCGAAATGGGGCGGCTACATCGCCCAGGTCGCGGCGCCGGCGGTGGTCGGCCCGGTGCCGGCCGACCTGCAGCGACACTTCGATGCTGCCTGCGGGGTATTCGATGCGCTGTGCAAGCAGATCCGGCCCGGCCTGCCGCTGGCCGAGGCCGGCCGCACCTACGAGCGGCTGGTCCGCGAAGCGGGCGGCGAGCCGGCGCTGTGGCCGTTCCACGGCCGCGGCCTCGGCGACGACCTGCCGGCGATGCCGAACGCGGCGTCGGCGATCGGCACGACGTTCGAGGAAGGCCACGTCATGGTGATGAAGCCGGGCATCACCCCGCGCGGCGCCAGCGAGAACGCGGCGGTGCGCGTCACCGACACGGTCGTGGTGACCGCCGCCGGCGCCCGCCGCCTCGGCAGCCGGCCGTTCACGATCGCCGCGCTGCCGGGGAAGTAGCGGCCGGCCTGACAGCCGGCCCGGCTTATCCCGCCCTCAGCCGGCGAAAAGCATCACCGAGCCGGGGTCGCAGCGGCAGTAGACGCGGCTGCCGAGCCAGCGCTCGTCGTTGCGCTTGCGCGCCTTGACGTCGAAGACGATCTCGGGCGCCATCCGGACCTTCAGCAGGATCTGCTCGCCCAGGAACATCTCGTCGACCACGTCGCCGCCCATCTCGTTGGGGCCGCTGCCGGGGGTCGGCGACAGCTCGATGTCGGACGGGCGGATGCCGATGCGCACCGGCCCCTGCATCGCCTCGGCCGTCGCGCGCAGGGTGCCGATCGGGGTGTCGACGGTGGCGCTGTCGCGCACCGTGCCGGCCAGCCAGTTCATCGCCCCGAAGAACTCCGCCACCATCGGGTTGACCGGGCGGTTGTAGATCGCATCGGCCGCGCCGATCTGCAGGATGCGGCCATGGTCCATCACCGCGATGCGGTCGCCGAGCGCCATCGCCTCGGTCTGGTCGTGGGTCACGTAGAGCACGGTGACGCCGACCGCCTTGGTCACCTCGCGGATCTGGACCCGCACCTCCTCGCGCAGGCGGGCATCGAGGTTGCTGAGCGGCTCGTCCATCAGCAGCACGACCGGCTCGACCGCCAGCGCGCGCGCCAGCGCCACGCGCTGCTGCTGGCCGCCCGACAGCAATGGCACCGGCCGGTCGGCATACTTCTCCATCTGCACCAGCTTCAGCGCGTGCATCACGCGGTCGGGCACGTCGGCCTTGGCGATCCGCTTGATGCCATGCGTCAGCGGCAGCGCGACGTTCTGGTAGACCGTCATGTGCGGCCATACCGCATAGGACTGGAACACCATGCCGAGCCCGCGCTCCTCCGGGCGGACGGCGATGCCCTTGGCGCTGGAATAGATCAGCCGGTCGGCGAGGTGGATCTCGCCGGCTTCCGGCGCCTCGATGCCGGCGACGCAGCGCAGCAGGGTGGACTTGCCGGATCCGCTGGGCCCCAGCAGCACGAAGAACTCCTTCGCCGCCACTTCGAGGTCGAGGTCGGCGAGCGCGGCGACGACGCCGTCCTTGACGGGGAAGTCCTTGCGGATGCCGCGGATGCGGATCATGCGTCCTCCTCAGGCGCGCCCGCGCACGCATGCCGCGGCAGCGAACATCGATGTGCCTCCCCGTGCGTCCGGTTGGTCCGGCGACTTCGGGCGGGCCAAGCCTATATCGGCGGCGGCGCATCTTGCAAACGCGGCGTACCGAGAAAGCTGTTGCAGCAACCGCGGCGACCGAGCTAGCTTTGTTAGCAGACTAACGAATAGTTCGTCCGCCCGTTGGCAGGTCTGCCGACGGCGGCACGGTCGTCCCGGGCGCAACCGGGAATGGGAGGCCGAGCGCGAATGAAAGCGGCGCTCTTTTGCACGACGCGGTATGCCGGTCCGGCGCCGAAGGGCGTATGGCCGGTGCCGGCGCACACCTATTCGCCGGAGATCGCGCAGCAGTCGATGCAGCGGACGCTGAGCCAGTTCCGGCTGGGCGACGAGGCCGGCTTCGACTGGGTGACGGTGGCGGAGCACCATTTCGCGCCGTTCTCGATGTCGCCCAACCCGCTGATCCTGGCCGGTGCGCTGACCCAGACGATCAAGCGCGCCAAGATCGCGCTGCTCGGCCCCGACATCCCAATCCTGAACCCCGTGCGCGTCGCCGAGGAGATCTCGATGCTCGACACGATGTCGGGCGGGCGGGTGATCGCCGGGCTGATGCGCGGCACGCCCAACGAATACGTGACCTACAACGTCAACCCCGCCGAATCGCGCGAACGGTTCAAGGAAGCGGTGCAGCTCATCCGGGCCGCATGGTCGGAACCGCAGCCGTTCGGCTGGCAAGGCCGGTTCTTCCAGTACCGTTCGATCTCGATCTGGCCGCGGCCGATCCAACAGCCGCACCCGCCGATCTACATCTCCGCCGCCAGCCCGGAGTCCGGCGACTTCGCCGCCGAGAACCGGCTCGGCATCGGCTTCGCCTTCACCACCGTGCAGATGGCGAGCAAGGCGGCGGATTACTACCGCCAGCGGGCGAACGAGTTCGGCTGGACGCCGACGCCTGACAACGTGATCTATCGCCTGGGCATGCATTGCACCGACGACGACGAGGAGGGGATCGAGGACATGATCGCCGCCGGCGGCGGCCAGCCGTCGCTCGGCCTGACCATGACCAACAAGGCGATCGAGAGCGCGGTCGCCGAATCCGGCTACTATGGCCGCGACATCGACACCCAGCGCGCCCGCCTGCGCTCGCGCGGCGAGGTGCGCGACCGCATCGACAAGGGCCAGGTGCTGGTCGGCACGCCAGACACCATCATCAAGCAGGCTAGGCGGATCAAGGACATGCTGGGCTGCGGCATCCTCGACCTCAGCATCGCGGTGCAGATGGGCGACAAGACGCTGCGCTCGATCGAGAAGTTCGGCACCGAGGTGGTGCCGCGGCTGCACGAACTGTGACGGCGCCAGGGCGGACCATGCCGAAGGACCCGGACGACAAGCAGGCGGACACCGGGCAGGAGCCGGCCTTCGCCGACGGCGTCATCGAGGTGGGCGGCGCGCGGCTGCGCTATCGCGCGGCCGGCGACGGGCCGGCGCTGGTCTGCCTGCAGGGCGACGGCGGCGCGACGCCGACACGCGCGCAGGCGCTGCTGGCCGCCGGCCACCGGGTCATCGTGCTGGAGACGCCGCGCGGCGACGATGCGGCGGCCGGCCTGTCGCAAGCGCTCGCGGCGCTGGTGATCGACCGCTGCACCCTGGTCGGCGCGTCGGGGGCGGCCACTCTCGTCCTTGACGCCGCGCTGGGCGATGCGTCGCGCATCGATGCGGTCGTGCTGGTGGCGCCGACGGCGATCGGCGCCAACGGCGACCCCGCGTTGGAGCCTCGCCTGGCCCGGCTGGAGCTGCCGGTGCTCGCGCTGTTCGGCACCCGAGACCGGGTCGCCCCGTCGACGCTGGCGCGGCGCTACCGCGAACTGCTGCCGAACGGCCACATCGTCCTGGTCTACGACGCCGCGCACGCCATCGATTCCGAGCGGCCGGAGGCGACCGCCGAGGTGGTTGCCGACTTCGTGGCGCACCACGAGCGGTTCCTGGTCACCCGGACGAGCGGGATGATCCACCCTTGACCCGGCGCTCGACCGGCCAGCCCGGAACGGACGCAGACGGCCTTCACCTGGGAGAGACGCGATGGCTTCCGCACTGAAGAAAGTACCGGACGCTTCCCCCCTGACGCTTGCCGAGCGCGACCGGCGCTATCGCCTGGTCCGCGCCGAGCTGAAGAAGCGCGGGATCGGCGCGCTGATCGTCGGGGGCACCAACATGCTCTATCTCAGCGGCGGCCTGTCGGGCGAGATGGCCGGGGTCCTGCCGGCGGATGAGGGCGAGCGCTACAGCGGCATCGTCCAGTGGCGCTACTTGTGCGACATCCCGGTCAAGGTGATGCTCGACATGCAGGACTGGGTGACCGACCTGCGGTCGAGCCGTGCGCCGGCCCCGGCGCTGATCGAGCGCATCAGGGAACTGAAGCTGGAGAACGGCACCGTCGCCTATGCCGGCCCCTTCGGCCACCGCGTCTACGCCGCGGTGATGAAGGCGATCCCGACCCTCAAGATCGTCGATGCGACCGACATCCTCGACAACCTGCGCACCATCAAGAGCGCCGAGGAGATCGAGCTGATCGACCGCGCCAACCATATCTTCAACGCCGCGATCGAGGCGATCCACCACAAGGGCCGGCCCGGCATGCTGGGCCGCGAGATCGTGCAGATCGGCCTCAACGCGATGTGGGATGCCGGCGGCGACATCGACTGCATGTTCTCGTTCAACTTCGGCCCCGACCCGAAGCAGAACCCCGTGCTCGCCGACGTCTGCCTCAACAAGCGCATCCAGCCGGGCGACATCGGCACGCTGACCGCGCACTCGCACTACCACCACTACGCCGGCCATTCCGACCAGGAGATCGCGTTCGGCGATCCGCGGCAGAGCCACGTCAAGCTGTTCGAGGCCGTCAAGAAGGCGCGGACTGAAGTCCTGACGAAGGTCCGCGCCGGCGTCACCGCGCGCAGCCTGTTCGACGCCTACGACGCGGTCGCGGCGACCACCGGCTTCGACACCTCCGAGCACGCGCAGATGCACCAGTACGGCCTCGACGTGCCGGAGTTTCCGGGGCCCGGCTTCCGCATCGAGGATGCGAAGGGTGGCAAGGGCCTCGGCGGCGGCGGCAACTTCACGCTGACGACTGGCATGATCTACAGCATCTCGCCAACCCTGATCGACCCGGCGAACGGCGACCTCCTGCTCGGCGGCACCTCGCTGGCGGTCACCGATACCGGCTACCGCGAGCTCGGGGCGCGGCCCGTCGAGCTCCTGGTCGCCGGCTGAGCGGGGCGCAGCCGTGGCCCTGATGCTCAAGGCGGCAGACATCGCGCCGCTGATCGACATGAAGCAGGCGATCGCCTTGACCGAGGCGTCGCTCGCCGAGCACGCGCGCGGCAACGTCAAGGTGCATGCCCCCTATCACCTCCTCGTGGAAGGGGGCGCGCTGCGCGTGGTCTCGGCCGCCAACAACGACAGCGGGCGCATGGGGCTGCGCTACGGCCCGGCGATGAACCTGTCACCGCCGTCGGGCTTCCGTCATCACATCTGCACGCTCTACGCCACCAACGGCGACCTCCTGGCGATGATGGGGTATCCGTTCAGCACGCTGCGCACGGGGGCGACCGTCGCGGTCGCGGTGAAGCACATGACGCCGCCGGGGCCGAAGCGCATCGGCCTCCTCGGCACCGGCAACAATGCGCTCAGCCTGCTGCACGGCGTCAGGCACGTGCGCGAGATCAAGGATGTGACCATCTACAGCCGCGACGCCGACCGCCGCCGCGCCTTCGCGGCCGAGGCGGAGAAGTCGCTCGGGCTGCCGGTGCGCCCGGCGGCGGAGAACCGTGACGCGGTTTCCGGCATGGACATCGTGCTCACTGCGACCAACTTCCGCCAGCCGCTGTTCCCGGTCGAATGGCTGGACGATGGCTGCCACGTCAACTCGATGGGGCCGATCGGCGAGGTGCCGGAGGCGCTGTTCCTCACCGCCAGCCACGTGGTGGTGAGCTGCATCGACCACGAGATCAACTATTTCCAGCCGACCAAGCCGTTCCCGCTGGTCGATCTCGTCAACGCGGGCCGCATGACCTGGAACGAGGTGGACGAGCTCGGCGCCGTCGTAGCCGGCGCCGCCAAGGCGCGGCGGCGGGCCGGTGGAATCACTGTGTTCCACGAGTCCGCGGGCGGCTTCGGCGACATCGCCTTCGCGTCCTACGCGTACGAAGAGGCGAAGAAGCGCGGGCTCGGCCAGGAGGTTTCGTTCTGAGCATTGCGCAAACCGGCGCCGCCGCGTCAGGCAAGCCGCCGGAACGAGAACCGACTCCAGGGAGGATGCCATGAGGATCGACCGCCGGATCGCGCGTGCGGCGCTGGGCGCCGCGGCGCTCGCGATCGTTGCAGTCGCGTCTGCCGAGGGGGCCGAGCCGCGCACGCCGGCGCTGGAGAAGCTGCTCAAGGACGCCCAGGCCGAGAAGGCGATCAATATCGTCTGGGGACCGACGCTCGGCGCGGCCGAGGGTGCCAGGGGCCTGCAGGATGGAATCAACAAGGCTTACGGCATCAACATCACGGTAAACTTCACGCCGGGGCCGTCGATGCCGCAGATGGCCAGCCGCGTGATCCAAGAGGTCAAGGCCGGCCGCGCCGCCTCCACCGACGTGCTGCTCGGCGCCGAAGCGGCGCTCGCCCAGGCGATCGTCGACGATGCGCTGCTGGCGGTGCCGTGGCGCGACTACTTCCCGCACATCAAGCCGGAGATGCTGACCAAGCGCGGCCACGCCGTGCACATCGTCACGCTGTTCACCGGCATCTACTACAACACCCAGTTCATCAAGCCGGAGGAAGCGCCGAACTCGATGGCCGAGGTGTTCAATCCGAAGTGGAAAGGGCGCATCGCTTCGACGCCCTATGCCGCCGGCTTCGACCGGCTGGCGGTGAGCCATGGCGCCGAGAAGATCCGCCCGATCGTCAAGAAGACCGCCGAGTGGGCCGGCGGCCTGATCCGCTGCGGCGAGTACGAGCGCCTGGCGAGCGGCGAGTTCATCATGCTGTTTCTCGACTGCGGCCGCACCGACGACGGCCTGCTGCGCGAGAAGGGCGGCCCGCTGGAGCAGAAGGTGCTCGACGACGCGGCGCTGACCACCAACTGGTATTTCGGCGTGCCGAAGAACAGCACGCACCCCAACCTCGCCGTCCTGCTCACCGGCTTCGTCGCAAGTCCGGCCGGGCAGGCGGTGATCCACCGCTATGGCGGCACCACCTCGCATTATGTCGAGGGCACGCGATCCTACAAGGAGGCGAAGGAGCTGGAGGGGCGCGGTGTCAAGCTGCTGACCATGGATCCCGACGACCTGCTGCCCCACATCGAACAGCTGGGCAAGTACCGCAATGAGTTCCAGGCCACGCTGCGGTCGAAGTAGGGCCGTTCGGATGCCGCGTACCGGAGGCCGCGTTGACCAGCCTTGACCGCACCTCCAGCCAGTGGCGCGCCGCCGCGCGTGGCGCCGACCGGCGCGGGTCTCCGCTGCGCCGGCTGACCGGCCGCTGGCTGGTGTTCGCGATCGCCGGCGTGCCGCTGCTCATCGTGCTCGGCCTGCTGGCCGTGGTGATCTGGGTTTCGTTCCTCGAGGATGTTTCCGGCGGCCTCGGCGGCGCGCTGACCCTGCGCCACTTGGGGACGATTTACACCGACAGCCTGGTGTGGACGGCGCTGGTCAACACCGCAGGCTTCGCCGTCGTCACCGTCGTCACCGCGATGGCGTTCGGCGTCGCCGCCGCCTGGCTGGTGGAGCGCACCGACCTGCCGGGCAAGCGGCTGGTCTATCTCCTGATGACCATCGGGCTCCTGATCCCCACGTTCTTCCAGGCGATGGGCTGGGTGTTCTTCATGCATCCGCGCATCGGGATGTTCAACCGCTGGATGATGAACCTGTTCGGCCTCAGCGAGGGGCCGGTCAACATCGCCAACGTCTTCGGGATGGGCTGGGTCGAAGGGCTGGGGCTCGCCTCGCTCGCCTTCGTCATGACCAGCCCGATCCTGCGCGCCATCAACCCGGCGCTGGAGGAAGGGGCGACCGTCCACGGCCTCGGCCGCTGGCATGCGCTGCGCTTCATCGTCCTTCCGCTGACCTGGCCGGCGCTCCTGGCGGCGGCGATCTACATCTCGGTGATCGCCATCGCGACGTTCGAGGTGCCGGCCATCATCGGCATGGCGAACAAGGTCTTCACGTTCTCCACCCTGGTCTACATCAAGGTCTCGCCGGAGCTCGGCACGCCCAACTACGGCATCGTCGGCGCGCTCAGCCTGTTCCTGGTCGGGCTGTCCATCCTGCTGAGCTGGTGGTATTTCCGCGTCATCCGCCTGTCGCACCGCTACGGCGTGGTGCAGGGCCGCGGCTACCGGCCGAAGCTCATCCAGCTTGGCCGCTACTGGTGGCTCGGCTGGCTCGGCCTCGGCATCTACTTCCTGCTGTCGAAGATCCTGCCGCTCCTGATGATGATCTGGGCGGCGCTGCTGCCGTGGTTCCAGCCGTTCTCGATCCAGGCGCTCAAGTTCGTCTCATGGCGCAATTTCGAGATGATCAACTGGTCGCTGGTGTGGCGCGGCGCGGCCAACACGCTGATCCTTTCGCTCACGGTGCCGACGCTCGCGCTGGTTTTCGGCCTGGCGATCTCGTGGATCGTCGTCCGCACGCGCCAGCGCCAGCGCTTCCTGTTCGACTGGGTCGCGTTCCTGCCGCATGCGGTGCCCAACCTGATCTTCGCGCTGGCGGCGGTGATCGTGGCGCTGTTCGTGCTGCCGCAGTGGCTGCCGCTCTACGGCTCGGTGATGATCCTGGTCGTCGTCTACGTGCTGGTGCGCATCAGCCTGACGACGCGCGTGCTCAACGGCGCGCTGCTGCAGATCCACAGCGAGCTGGAGGAGGCGGCGCACGTCAGCGGAATCTCGGCGATCGCCACCTTGTGGAAGGTCATCGTGCCGCTGCTTCTGCCGGCGATGCTGAACCTGTGGATCTGGAACGCGCTGCTCAGCTATCGCGAGCTGACGATGGCGGCGTTCATGGTGACGCAGGACAACGTCACCCTGCCGGTCGTTGTGTGGGGCTTCTGGAATTCGGGCCTGGGCGGCCAGGCGGCCGCCGTGTCGCTGGTGTTCGTCGCGACGCTGATCCCGCTGGTCGCCGCCTACTGGGGGCTACGGTCGCGCACCGGCGTCAGCGGGGTGCAGGGCTGATGCGCGTGACGTTGTGGTTCAATCGGGGAACAGGATCTAGTCGATGATCAAGCAGGAACAGGTGACGCTGACCGCGCAGGACGGGGCGACGTTCGACGTGATGCTCCATTACGACGACGCCGTGCGGGCGAAGACCGCGTTCATGATCATGCACCCGACCACGGACTGGAAGAACCACTTCATCGTCGGCCGCCTGGCGCGTCGCGGGTTCGCCGCGCTCGGCTGCACCAACCGCTATTCCGGGCGCGAGGCGGAGCTGATCCTGGAGGACACCGTCCTCGACTGGGCGGCGTGCGTGGACTTCCTGAAGAGCCGCGGGTACCAGAAGGTCGTCGGCATCGGCAACTCCGGCGGCGGCGAGATCGCCACGTGTTACCAGAGCGAGGCGGTGAAGCCGACCATCAAGTCTTCGCCGGGCGGAGCGCCGCCGGACCTGACCAAGGCGAAGCTGCAGCCGATGGACGGGCTCGTGATGCTCAACGCCCATGCAGGCCGGCCAATCAGCCTGACCCAGAGCCTCGACCCCTCGGTCGGCGGCGAGGACGGCAACGACCCGTTCCAGTACGACCCGTCCCTCGACATGTACAACCCGAAGAACGGCCCGCCTTATTCGGACGAGTTCCGCGCCCGCTATGCGGCGGCGCAGGTCGAGCGCAACCACAAGATCACGCGGTGGTGCCAGAAGATGGTCGGCCGGATCAAGGAAACCGGCAACCCGCTGATGACCGACCACACCTTCGTCGTGCACCGCACCGACGCCAACCTGCGGTTCCTCGACAAGTCGATCGACGCGTCCGACCGGAGCGGCCTGACCATCTGGGATGAGGACCCGCGCGTTGCCAACTACACGCCGGGCCCCCTGCGCGGCCAGCGCACGCGGCTGCGCATCCTGACCGTGCGCTCGTGGCTCAGCCAGCGCGGCCTCGCCACCTCGCAATTCGACGTCGCGCACTTCATGCCGCAGTGCAAGGTGCCGACCATCGTGCTGTGCGGCACTGCCGATGCCGGCGGCCCCGAGCATTCCAACGCGACCTTCGCCGGATCGCCCGACCCGGACAAGAAGATGGTCTGGATCAAGGACGGCACCCACTTCATGCGCGGCCAGGAGGACAAGCAGGAAGAGGTCGCCGACCACCTCGCCGCCTGGGCCCGCGAGCGCGGCTTCGCCTGAGCCTTCAGCCTGCCACGTGGTCGGCGACGTAGGCCCGCCGCCGGCCCATCGGCTGGGGCGGGCCGGTCGTGGTGTCGCGGGCGGTCTGCATCTCCATCTCCGCGTTCAGCTCGGCACCCATCAGCACGACGAACGCGGAGATGTAGAGCCACATCAGCAGCACCACGACCCCGCCGACCGCGCCGTAGGTCGCGCCGTAGTTGCCGAACGCCGCGACGTACCATGAGAATGCCCCGGAGGCGGCCAGCCACAGCACCGTCGCCGCGAGCGCGCCCGTCGTCGCCCACCGCCATTTCGGCTGCGCACGGCTCGGCGCGAAGCGGTAGAGGAAAGCGAGCGCCAGCATCAGCAGCACGCCCAGCGCCGGCCACCGGCCGGCCGCGATCGCCCACTCCAGGCCCGGGCCCAGGAAGGTCGCCTGCAGCAGCGGCGGCACCACGACGATGGCGGTCAGCGCCACCAGCGCGCCGACGAGCGCCGACACGGTCAGCGCCAGCGCCGTCAGGTTGAACGCGAAGAAGCCGCGCTTCTCGTCCTCCTCGTAGGCGATGTTGAGCGCGGTCATGATCGTCTTCATGCCGCTGGCCGCACCCCACAGCGCAGTCGCGATGGCGACCAGCGCGCCGAAGCTCAGGTTCGACGCCGGCTCGCGGGTCAGCGCGGCGAGCTGCTCGTGCAGCACCTTCTGTGCGTCGCCCGGCAGGAGCCCGCCCATCGAGGCGATGAGCTCCGCCACCGTGGACGGGTCGGCGAGCAGCCCGAACAGCGCGACCGCCGCGGCGATTCCGGGGAAGATGGCCATCAGCCCATAGAATGCGACCCCCGCCGCGATGATGGAGATGTTGTCGTTCGACATCTCTGCCTTGACCCGGCGCAGGATCGCCCACCACGAGCGGCGGTCGAACGCGCGCGGCCCGCGCGCCCCACGGCCCACCGGCGGCGAGGGCGGCGCGCCGTCGGGCGGCGGACGCGTCCAGCCCATGTCCTCCCGTCCCGCCCCCGCGCTGGCGCGCAGCGCGAGCAGGACCGCGGCGGTGGCCAACGCAGTCACGGAGCGCCCCGGCCGGTTCGGCCGCTGCCTCGTTCGCGAAGGTGGAATGTCTGGCGCCATCATGTCCCCGCGAGGGAACGCGGAGGGGCCAGGGCGGTTCCTTACGGGAACCCGCCCTCGTCCGGGAACGCCGCGGCCGCTGCGGCATTGCACCAGCGCCCGGCGCGGCACCCGACCAGATTGTCCCGGAGTACGCTTCATGCCCCACACGCGCGAGGACTTCGCAGCCGCAGGCAAGGAGGTCGCGCGGCGGCAGCGCGAGATGCAGGAGGCGGCCGACAAGGCTGAGGCCGCGCGCCCGAAGTCCAGGCACGAGAGCGCGATGCAGGCCGGCGCACGGCCCTATCCGGTGCCGCCGCTGCCGGCGCAGCATCTTGCCAAGCCCGGCCGCGAGCACGACCTCGACCTGTCGCCGATGTACGACGCGCCCGGCTACAAGGGCTCGGAGAAGCTGAAGGACAGGGTCGCCATCGTGACTGGCGGCGATTCCGGGATCGGCCGCGCGATCGCCGTGCTCTTTGCGCGCGAAGGGGCGGACGTCGCGATCGTGTACCTGTCGGAGGACGCGGACGCCGAGGCGACGTGCGCGGCGGTGGAGGCGGAGGGGCAGCGCTGCATCGCCTTCGCCGGCGACGTCGGCGATCCAGCGTTCTGCCGCTTCCTGGTGGCGCGGACGGTCAAGGAATTCGGCCGGATCGACGTCCTGGTCAACAACGCCGCTTTCCAGCAGCACGCAGGCGACATCGAGGAGCTGCCCGACGAGCAGTTCGACCACACGATCCGGACCAACCTGCGCGGCTACTTCAACATGGCGAAGTCGGTGGTGCCGCACATGCGCACCGGCAGCGCGATCGTGATGTGCGGATCGGTGACCGGGATCCAGGGCAGCGGCGGCCTGCTGGACTACTCGATGACAAAGGGCGGCATCCACGCCTTCGTCCGGTCGCTGGCCTCGCAGCTTGTTTCGCGCGGCATCCGCGTCAACGCGGTCGCTCCCGGTCCGGTGTGGACGCCGCTGAACCCGGCCGACCGCGCCGCGGAGCAGGTCGCCAGGTTCGGCAGCCAGACGCCGATGAAGCGGCCCGCGCAGCCCGAAGAGATCGCGCCCGCCTTCGTCTTCCTCGCCGCGCCCGCGTGCTCCAGCTACATCACCGGCGAGGTGCTGCCGATCATCGGCGGCTACTGATCCGGCAGCGAGCCCGGGGCCGCGGCGTCCTCGCCGCGGCCCCGGGCTTCGGCTACACTATGGCGACCGTCGGCGCCGCCGTGCGCCGCGGTCACGCCAGCCGCAGCCCGGCGCGTCCGGGCGCGTATCCTCCGGTGGCCGTCGCCACTTCATCCGTTAGGGAGAGCTTGGGATGGCCAAGGGACAGAAGCGCAGCACTCGCGAAGCGAAGAAGCCGAAGCAGAAAAAGCCGTCGGCTGCCGGCCCCGCATCGTCGCCGGCGCCGCCGTCGGCATCGAAGCAAAGCACGTTCATCCCATCCAGGAAGAAATAGCGCCCGACAAAACGCCGCCGGCGAACGCTCGCACGGTGCGCATCGGGCGGGGTTACCCGCGCGACACCCGTGCGGCCAGCAGGTGGTCGAGCGACAGCGGTCCGGCGCCGTACTTCATGAGGAACAGGAACGCGACGGCCCAGACGCCGTGCGTGTCGAACGCGTTGGGGTAGACGAAGAGCTGGATCACCAGCGTCATTCCCAGCAGCGTCGCGGAGGCGAACCGGGTTGCCAGCCCCAGGAACAGCAGCGGCGGCAGCGCCAGCTCCGCGGCGGTCGCAAGCCAGGCCGCGAGTTCGGGCTGCAGCAGCGGCAGCCGGTATTCCTCGCGGAACAGCGCCAAAGTCGTGCCTTCGGACCAGCCGTCGATCTTGAGCAACCCCGACCGCAGGAAGGTGGTGCCGGCCGCGATCCGCGCGATCAGGGCGATCAGGCCGTTCGGGATTCGCTCGAACAGCGCAATCGTTCGCAGGGCTGCCGCGTGCATGGTCTTCTCCTGGGGCGAGTATCAGGCGTCGGCGATCGAGAAGCCGGCGAAGGCGCCGGCCTGGAGCAGGACGCCGAGCGCGGTCGCGAGATCGATTCCCGGCGCCGCCGCCGCTGCATCGGACAGCGTCCCGCCCGCCGAGAGCGCCTGAAGCAGCGCGGCGCCGCCCGGCGGCACACTGACGATGCGGACGATGTCGTCGGGGCGCACCACCACGGCCTCCTCGCCGTCCGCGGCGATGGCGCGCACGGTCGTATCGTGCGTGTTGGTGTCCCAGATCGAGACGGCGGGGTAGGGCGAGGCGAAGGCGCGCGCCGCCGGATGCGGCGCGAAGCGCAGGCCGCCGGCACGGTCGGGGGGAACGGCGGCGAGCCCCGCGGGGTCCAGCGGCGCGGCGTCGGCGGCATGGAACGCCTCGTTGCGCAGCCATTCCAGCCGCGCCACGTCGGGCAGATAGGGGTACGGCCGTGTCGGCGCGAAGTCGGCCAGGAATGCCGGGAAGCCGCCGCCGTACTCCAGCAGCACCGGCGTCCGCGGCGGCAGCGCGGCGATGAACGCGCGCGCGGTCGCGGCGAAGAATTCCGCGCCGACCAGCCGCTCGATCACCGGGAAGCGGGCGCGCAGCGCCTCGGTCAGGCTGGCGTAGACGTTGTTGCGATGGACGTCGAGGCGGCAGGCCCACCCGGCCGCGAGCCCGGTGGAGGCAACGTCGCGGCGCTCCAGGATCGCCGCAGCCAATCCGCGCTGCAGCGCCGCAAGCGACGGCTCGACCGGACGGCGCTCAAGCGGCGGCATCGCGCGCGGCCTCCGCCAGCAGCCGGTCGGCCCGCCGCGCCTCGTCGGCGAGCGTCTCCCACCCCGGCACAGCGCTGTCCCACTCGATCAGCGTCGGGACCGGGCCGCAGCGCGCCAGCGCGCGCCGGTAGATCGTCCAGACGTCGTCGCAGACGCGGCGGTCGTGCGAATCGATGCACAGCGTCCGGCCGTCGGCGTCGCCCAGCACGGCGTGGCCGGCCAAGTGTATCTCGCCGACGCATTCGACCGGGAAGCGGTCGATGTAGGCGTCGGCGTCGAAATCGAGATTGACCGCGGAGACCTGGACGTTGTTGACGTCGAGCAGAAGGCCGCAGCCGGTCCGCGCGGCGAGCGCCGCCAGGAAGTCGATCTCGTCCATCGCGGCGGCAGCGAAGCGGACGTAGCGCGACGGATTCTCGATCAGGATCGCGCGGCCGATCGCGTCCTGTGCGGCCGAGACATTGGCGGCAACCATCGCCAGCGCCTCCTCCGTGTACGGCAGCGGCAGGAGGTCGTTCAGGAACGCGCCGCCGTGCGCCGACCACGCCAGGTGCTCGGACACGAGGCCGGGCCGGTAGCGTTCTACCACCGCTCTCAACCGGGCGAGGTGGTGCCGGTCCGGCGGTGCGGCGGCGCCGAGTGACAGCCCGACCCCGTGCACCGACAGCGGCAGGCGCGACCGCACCCGCTCCAGCAGCCGGTGGGGCGGCCCCCCGGCGCCCATGTAGTTCTCGGCATGGACCTCGAACCAGCCGGCGCCGGGGGCGCCGTCGGCCGCCTGGGCCGCGTGCTCGGGCTTGAGCCCGACCCCGGCGCATGCCGGGATCGGGTCGCAAGCCGAATGCTGGTAGGAGGCTGCGCAAGCCATCAGCCGCGGATCGGTTGCAGCGAGCCCTTGCGCTTGCTGCCGTTCTTCAGCGTCACTTCCATGTTGGCGCAGGTACCGGTGGCGACGTATTTCCAGGCGCCGCGGTCGTGATCGACCTTCGACAGGCCGGCGCACGAATTGTTGCCGGTGGAAGCGCAGTCGTTCTTGCCGGCCAGGGAGATGCCATAGCACTTCTCCTTGGCGTCGGCGGCCGGGGTCTGGGCGGTCGCGCTGGCGGCGAAGCCGACGGCGGCGGCGAGCGCGGCGGCGACGGCGAGGCTGGTGGTGTTCGATGGCATCGGGCCCTCTCCTGTTTGCTGCGGGCCATGGGCGGCCCGCCAACAACCATTCGCCGCCGCCCGCGGCGGCGTTACTGCGATCACGCAGCCGTTACCGGCGCGGCCGCGACCCGTGGGGGGCCGGGAATCGGCACCGCGGGTTCGACGACTGCAGGATGGAGGACGATTAGGCCTGGGGCCGGCTCAAGCCTGGTTCGGCGCGGCGATGCCGAGCGAGGCGAGCGCCGCGCCGATCTGCGCCGGCGTATAGGGCTTGGACAGGAACGCGATGCGGTCGGTGGTCGCGATGCGCCGCCGCATGTCGCCTTCGTCTCGGCCGCTGGCGATGACCAGCGGCAGCGCCGGATAGGCGGCGCGCATTTCGGCGACCAGGACGTCGCCGTCGCCGTCGGGCAGGCCGAAATCGACGATGGCGGCGGCAAAGCCGTCCGGGAACAGGCCCAGCTTGCTGCGCGCCATGGCCGCGGTGGCGGCGTTCTCGACCTTGAAGCCGAGCTCCTCCAGCGCGTCGGTCACCAGCATCTGCAGCAGCGCCTCGTCCTCCACCACCAGGATGCGGGCGGGGCCGTGGCGGGCGTCCAGAACGTCGCGCAGCTTGGCCGCCAGCGCCGCATAGGTGAACGGCTTGGTGATGATCTGGACGCCGGGGTCCAGGCGGCCGGCGTGGACGATCGCGTTGCGCGCATAGCCGGTGGTGAACAGCACCTTCAGGTCCGGGCGAACCTGACGCGCACGGTCAGAGAGCTGGCGGCCGTTCATGCCGCCGGGCAGGCCGACGTCGGTGAACAGCATGTCGACCTCCGGGTGGCGTTCGAGCGCGCGCAGCCCGGCCGCGCCGTCGCCCGCCTCCACCACCGCATAGCCCAGCTCGCGCAGGATGCCGGTGGTGTAGGCGCGCACGTCGTCGTCGTCCTCCACCACCAGGATGGTCTCGGACTGGCCGGCGCGCGGCACCGGCGCCGGCGCCTCCGGCTCCACGGCCAGTTCCTGCGCATGCAGGCGCGGCAGGTAGATCTTGACCGAGGTGCCTTCGCCCGGCTCGCTGTAGATCTTGACATGGCCGCCCGACTGCTTGACGAAGCCGTAGACCTGCGACAGGCCGAGCCCGGTGCCCTGGCCGATCTCCTTGGTGGTGAAGAACGGCTCGAATGCCCTGGCCGCGGTGTCGCGGTCCATGCCGATGCCGGTGTCGGTGATGGCGACGACCACGTACTGGCCGGGCACCACCTCGGCCTGCACCGCGGCATAGCTTTCGTCCAGGTGCGCGTTCGCGGTCTCGATGCTCAGCCGGCCGCCTTCGGGCATGGCGTCGCGCGCGTTGACGGCGAGGTTCAAGATCGCGACCTCGAGCTGGTTGGGGTCGGCATGGACCAGCCACAGGCCGCCGGCGAGCACGCTCTCGATGGCGATCTGCTCGCCGATGGTCCGCCGCATCAGGTCCGACATACCGCCGATCAGCCGGTTGACGTCGAGCGGCTTGGGGTCGAGCGGCTGCTGCCGCGAGAACGCCAGCAGGCGCTGGGTCAGCGCCGCGCCGCGCTGGGCGCCGCGCATCGCGAGGTCGGCCGACCGTGTGATCGACGAAACATCCGGCGCACCCCCGCGCAGATGGCGCTGCGCGTTCTCCAGATTGCCGATGATGACGGTCAGCAGGTTGTTGAAGTCGTGCGCCACGCCGCCGGTGAGCTGGCCGATGCCTTCCATCTTCTGCGCCTGGCGAAGCGCCTCCTCGGCCCGCTCGCGCTCGGCGGCCTCGGTGACCAGCCGCGCGTTGGCCGCGGTCAGCTCGGCGGTGCGCTCGGCGACCTTGGCCTCCAGCATCTGCTCGCTCTCGCGCAGCGCCGCCTCCACCAGCCGCCGCCGCTCGATCTCCTGCCGGGCGGAGCGGAGCAGGCGCGCCTTGTCGATCGCGATCCCCGCCTGCGTGGCGATGCCCGACACCAGGCGCTCAGCGCGCTCGTCGAACACGCCGGCCTCGGGGTGGCCGAAGAAGAGGCCGCCCAGCACGGCGCCGTCATGGGAGAATACCGGCGCGGCCAGGTAGCTGCGCACCGGCAGATGGCCCTTCGGCATGCCGTGGTAGGGCGGATTGTGGCCGAACCGCGGGTCCAGCGTGATGTCGGGCGACCGCACGATGGCGGTGCCGGTGAAGGTGGGCGCGAACACTGCCGTGTTGCGCGGCATCGGGAAGCCCTCGAACGCCGACCGCGGCGCGCCGGACAGCGAGTAGAGCGTGTACGCTTCGCCCTTGTCGTCGATGACGTTGTAGAAGAACGCGCCGAACGCCGCGCCGGTCAGCGCCGTCGCGGAATCGGTGACCACCTGGACGGCGCGCTCGAGGTCCAGCTCGGCGGCGATCGCCGTGCCGACGCGGTTGAGCGTCTCCAGGGTCCGCGCCTCCTCGGCCAGGGCGCGGGCGCTGTCGCGCCGGACCCGCGCCAGCCGCAGGTTGACCTCCACCCGCGCCAGCAGCTCGCGCGCCGAGAACGGCTTGGTCAGGTAGTCGTCGGCGCCGGTGGCGAGGCCTTCGAGCTTCGACTCTTCCGCCGCGCGCGCCGACAGGAGCAGGACCGGCGTTTCGCGCAGCGCGACGTCGCGGCGCAGCGCCGCGACCAGCGCGAACCCGTCGAGCTTCGGCATCATAACGTCCGACAGCACCAGGTCGGGCCTCAAGCGCCGTGCCGCGGCCAGCGCCGCCTCGCCGTCGGCGACAGCCTCGACCCTGAAGCCGGCGGAGTGCAGCAGCCGGCGCACATAGCCGCGCATGTCGGCATTGTCGTCGGCCAGCAGCACCAGCTGGTCGGATGCCCCGGCGACCGTGCCCACCGCGCCGAGGTCCTCCGATGCCGACACGGGTACGGTTTCCGCCGGCGACGCCTCGTCGTTGGCGAGCCAGCCCATCGCCTCGTCGACATAGGCCTGTGCGCGCAGGCCGGTCGAGGCCAGCGACCGTTCGCCGCCGACCCGGTCGGCCGGCAGATGCGCAGCGCCGAACGGGATCGTCACGGCGAATGTGCTGCCGGCGCCGGGCGTGCTGTCGACCGTGATCGCCGCGCCGTGCAGGCGCACCAGCTCCTGCACCAGCGCGAGCCCGATGCCGCTGCCTTCGAACGAGCGGCCGCGCGCGCCCTCGATGCGGCGGAACCGCTCGAACAGGTGCGGAAGCTCCTCCGCCGCGATGCCGGTGCCGGTGTCTCGCACCGCCATGACGGCGTGGCGGCCGTCGGACGACGGCCGGATCGTCACGGCGATCTCGCCCTCGAAGGTGAACTTGAAGGCGTTCGACAGCAGGTTGAGGACGATCTTTTCCCACATGTCGCGATCGACGTGCACCGGCGCCGGCAGCGGCGGGCAGTCGATGACGAAGCGCAGGCCGGCGCGCTCCATCGCCGAACGGAAGCTGGAGGCCAGCTCGGCGGTCAGCGCGCTCAGGTCCACCGGCTCGAAATGGGATTCGACGCGTCCCGCCTCGATGCGCGAGAAGTCGAGCAGCGCGTTGACCAGCTTCAGGAGCCGTAGCGAGTTGCGATGCGCGACCTCCACCAGCGCACGCCGTTCGGACGACAGCCCGTCGCCGGGCGCGGCCAGGATCTCCTCCAGCGGGCTCATCATCAGGGTCAGCGGCGTGCGGAACTCGTGGCTGACGTTGGAGAAGAAGGTCGTCTTGGCGCGGTCGATTTCGGCCAGCGCCTCGGCACGCCGGCGCTCCTCCTCGTAGGCCTGGGCGTTCGCGATCGCCGCGCCGATCTGGCCCGCGGTCAACGTCAGGAACGCGCGGTAGCCGTCGTCGAACAGCCGGAACGGGTTGAGGCCGACCACCAGCACCCCGGCGCGCCCGGTCTCGCCGGTCGCCGGTATCGGCAGCATGGCGGCGTGGTTCGCCGGTTGCGGCCAGCTGCCGCGCGGGAAGTCGGTCGCGAACAGGCGATCGAGGCCGGCGACGTGGCGCGGGTCCTGCCGGCGCAGCACCTCGCCGAACGGCCAGCCGTCCGCCGCCTCGGCGCCCGCGTGGACGGGGGCGGCCGGATGTCCGGCGGCGATCCCGGTGGCGCCGGCAAGCACGAGCGCGTCGCTGCCGGGTTCAGCGGTATAGATCAGCGCGAAGGGGATGTCCTGCGGGTTGGCGGCGAGCGCCTCGGCGCTGCGCGCGCAGGCGTCCTGCCAGCTCCGGGCGGTGGATGCGGTGGCCGCGAGGTGGCGCAGCAGTGCCAGCTGCCGTTCGCTGATGACGCGCTGCGTATCGTCGGTGTTGGCGCAGATGATGCCGCCCGGGCTGCCGTCGTCGTCGGGGATCGGGCTGTAGGAGAAGGTGTAGTAGGTCTCCTCCGGATAGCCGTTGCGCTCCATGATCAGGAGCTGCTGCTCGACGTAGGTGCCCTCGATGCCGCTCATCGCGGTGGCGAGCATCGGGCCGATCTCGTTGGCGATCTCGCGCCAGACCTGGCGGGTCGGCTGGCCCAGCGCGGCCGGATGCTTGCCGCCGATCACCGATTTGTAGGCGTCGTTGTAGAGGTAGGTGAGCTCCGGCCCCCAGCCGATCCAGATCGGCTGGCGCGAGGTCAGCATGATGCGCACGGCGGTGCGTAGGCTCTGCGGCCAGCCGCCGGGCGGCCCCAGGGGAGTGGCGGCCCAGTCGTGGCGGCGGATGAGCTCGCCCAACTCCCCGCCGCCGGCGAGAAATTCGGGCAATGCCGGGGAGGCGGCCACAGGCTAATTCAGGTCGCGTGACCGCGGAGCGGTGTTGGTCTGCGGGATGCCGCCGGTCGAACTCGCGCGCGCATTGTCGTGCTCCTTGCCCCCAACCGCGCGAAACTCCCCAGGCGCCTCAGGGTTCCGCGCGGCGAATGATTTTTTCCGGCGCCATTGCGCCGGCCGGGCGGCGGGGCGACACTGGCCGGCCCGGATCACGAGGAGGTGGCGATGGACAAGGTGCGGCTGGTGAAGCCCGACGCGGCGGACGACGAGGTGGCGGCGATCTTCGACGACATCCGGCGAACCAAGGGGGCCAAGTTCCTGACCCCGACCTGGGGCTTCTTCGCGCTCGACATCGAGCTGCTGAAGGGGTGGTGGACCCTGACCAAGCGGCTGCAGATGACGCCGGGCTCGCTGCCCAAGCCGCTGCTCAACGCGATCTCGCTGGTCTGCGCGGCGGAGGTCGACTGCCCGCGCTGCATCAACAACCATCAGACCCACCTGATCGAGCATTTCGGCATGTCGATGGACGACGTGATGGAATGCATCGATTTCGAGAACTCGAAGACGTTGGACCCGATGTGGAAGGACGTGCTGCGCTTCGCGCGCAAGGTGGCGTTCAACCAGGGCACGGTCGACGCCGACTTCCAGGCGCTGCGCGACCACGGCATCGACGATGTCGGCGTGGCGGAGATCGTCTCGATGGCGATGCTCGAATCCGGCATGGCACGCCATGCCGTCGGCGTCGCGCCGTTCGAGAACGGCGACGAATGGCCCCGCGACAACCTGCCGTCGCAGCACTACGCGGAGAACGTCAACCGGTAGTGCCGTCGCCCGGCTTCGTCGCCGCGTAGGGCAGCCTCGTCGCCAGACGCGTTATCGCGTCGAATCCGAAACGATGTCGCGCGGGTCCGTCACGACGCCGGCCAGCGCGCTGGCGGCGGCGGTGGCGGGGCTGCACAGCATGATCTCGGCGGCGGGGTTGCCCATGCGGCCGGGCATGTTGCGGTTGCTGGTCGACAGGCACAGCTCGCCGTCGCCCAGCACGCCCTGGTGGACGCCGGCGCACACCGCGCAGCCTGACGGCATCACCGTCGCGCCGGCCTCGATCAGGGTGGCGAGGTCGCCGTTCCTGGCCGCCTCCGCCATCACCGCGCGGGACGCCGGCACCACCATCAGCCGCGTCCCCGGATGCACCTGGCGGCCGCGCAGGATCGCCGCGGCGATGGCGAGGTCGTCGGCGCGCGCGTTGGTGCACGAGCCGATGAACACCTGGTGCACCCGCGTGCCGGCCGCCTCGCGCACCGGCACGCCGCGGTCCTCGCGCCCCGGCAGCGCGACCAGCGGCTCCAGCGCCGCGAGGTCGAGCGTGTGCTCGGCCGCATAGGTCGCATCGGCGTCGGGCAGCACCGGCGCGAACGGGTACTGGGCGCGGCCCTCCATGTAGGCAGCGGTGACTGCGTCGAACGGGAACAGGCCGCCCTTGGCGCCGATCTCCGCGCTCATGTTGCACAAGGTGAAGCGTTCGGAGATCGACAGCGACGCCGCGCCCGGCCCGCCATATTCCAGCACCTGGTAAAGCCCGCCGAGGACGCCGAGCCGGCGCACGATCTCCAGCATCAGGTCCTTGGCATAGACGCCGGGGCGGAGCGCGCCGTCCAGCGTGACGCGCACGCTCGCCGGCACCTTCAGCCACAGCCGGCCGGTCGCCCAGACGAAGCCGATCTCCGCCTCGCCGGTGCCGATGGCGAGCGCGCCGACGGCACCGCCGGACGGCGTGTGCGAATCGTGCGCCGCCACCAGCGCGCCGGGCGTCACGAAGCCCTTCTCCACCATCACCTGATGCGCGATGCCCGACCCGCCGCCGAAGAAGGCGCGGAAGCCGTGCTTCTCCGCGAACGCGCGGATGCGGGCGTGGTTGTTGGCGTCGCGCCGGTTGTCGGCCGGGGTCGCGTGGTCGAGGCAGGCCGCCGTGTGGTCGGGATCGACGACCCGCGTCGCGCCCATCCGCTCGAACGCGTCGATCGCGAACACCGCGAAGTCGTGCGCATAGGTGAAGTCGGGCCGCGCCTCGACGAACTCGCCCGGCGTCACCGACGCGCGGCCGCTGGTGCGCGCCAGGATCTTCTCGGCCACCGTGGCGCCAGCGGACGTCCCGGTCATCGCACGTCTCCGCGCGCGACGACCGCGCGACCGTAGTCCACGATGCTGCCGGCGGCGACGATGTCGCGGATCACCGGCGGCGTCGCGGCGATCGGGAAGTCGCGGCCCGCGGCGCGGATCACGCAGGCGTCGAGGTCGATGATGACCTCGACGCCGTCTTCCAGTCCCGCGGACGCCAGCGCCGGACACTCGATCGTCAGCACGCCGTTGTTGATCGCGTTGCGAAAGAACAGCCGCGCGAACGGCCCGCCGACCACCGCCTTGACGCCGGCGGCCTTGAGCACGCGCGCCGACGCCTCGCGCCCCGAGCCGTAGCCGAACGCCTCGCCGGCGATCAGGATCGGGTGCGCGCGCAGGCGCGCGTTCGCTGTTGCGTCGAGTTCGGCGAGCGCGTGCGGCACCGCTTCCTCCGACGGCATGAAGGCGTAGCGGCCGGGCAGGATCACGTCCCCCGACACGAAGTCGCCGAATACGGCGGCGGGCCCCTTGATGACGGTCATGGTGTCCTCCTGCGCGACGACACTACCGGCGGCGACCGCGATGCGCCACACTGTCGGCGCGAATGGCGTGCGCGGCGCGCCGGACCGGCTTATCCTGAACCGGGGCAACGGGGAGGCGTGGCGTGGCGCACATCCTGATCATCGACGACGAGCGGGCGATCGTCGATCTTCTCGAAACGATGCTGGCGCAGGACGGGCACGTCGTCTTCAAGGCCGCCAACGGCGAGGAGGGCGTGCGGCTGGCCGCCGACACGGCGTTCGAACTCGTCATCGCCGACATCCTGATGCCGCGCAAGGGCGGGCTGGAGGCGATCGCGGAGCTGCGCACGGTGCAGCCGAACATCAAGGTGATCCTGATCTCCGGCGCCGGCGTCGGCGCCAACGATGCGGTAGTCGCCGACCTCGCCGGCGAGTTCGGCGCCGATGCGTTCCTGCCCAAGCCGCTGCGCGTGCAGACGGTGCGCGAGACGGTGCGCGCCTGCCTCGACTGACTCAGCCGGGCGCCTCGGGGTCGAGCGCGTCCGCCACCTTCTCGCGCGCCGGCCGCGGCAACAGCTTCATCATCAGGATGAAGCCCGACAGCACCAGGCACACCGAGTTTGTGACGATCAGCGGCCATTGCATCAACAGGATGCCGTAGGTCGTCCACAGCGCGAACCCCACCACGGTGATCGCATACATGCGGCGCGAGATCGCCGCCGTGTCACGCGAGCGGATGATCTTCCACGCCTGCGGCGCGAAGCTGACGGTCGAGCAGACGGTAGCGAGACCGCCGGCGACGGTGGCGGCATCCATGGTCGATCAGCGGCTGGGGACGGTCATGGCGCCTGAAACGCGGCAGCGCCGCGACCGTTCCGCGCGGTCAGGACGGACAGGGGAACGCCGTCCGGGCGATCTCCGGAACCAGGTCGGCGGCGCGCTCGCCGTGCCGCTCGGGGCGGCTCTGCAGCCACGTCACCGCCGCGCGCCGGAAGCGCCGCAGTTCCACGCTCGACGTCGACGACGGGCTGCCGAGGCACATTCCGGCGCCCGCCTGGCCGGCGCGGCCGATCGCCCGGCGCGTCTTGAACGTGGTGTAGAACAAGTCGCAGCGGCCGCTCGCGTCGCGACACTCGGCCAGCAGCCCGCCGCCGGTCAGCGGCTCGGCGGCGGACGCCGTGGCGGCGACCAGCACGACGGCGGCGGAAAGCATCAGCACGCGCATGGCACGGGCACTCCGATATGGAGGGCGCATTGAAGCGCGGAGGGATTGACGGAAGGTTGCGCGACAGCGCGAGGCGGAGGCGCCCCTTCCCCCCACCCACTCCCGCGAGCGGGGAGTTCTAGCCCCTCCCCTTGTGGGAGGGGGTTGGGGGAGGGGGCCTCTCCGGGTCCGGAAGCCTATAGAGGAACCGCCTGCCTCAGCGCATTCCGGTCCATCTTCCCCCGGTCCGTCTTCGGCAGCGCGTCCCTGAAATAAATCCGCTTCGGGCATCGCGCGGCGGGCAGCCGGCCGGCGCAGAAGGCGATCACTGCGGCCTCGGTCAGCGCGGCGCCCGGCTGCGGCGCGACGAAGGCGACGACCTCCTCGCCGTAGATCGGGTCGGGGACGCCGACGGTGGCGGCCTCGGCGATCCCGGGCATCTCCAGCAGGATGGTGTCGATCTCCGCCGGCGCGATGTTGACGCCGCCGCGGATGATCAGGTCCTTCTCGCGCCCGGTGATGCGCAGGTAGCCGTCCGCGTCGAGCGTGCCGATGTCGCCGGTCCTCATCCGCCCGCGCGCCACAACCAGCACCCCGCCGTCGTCGCCGAGGTACTTGTAGGCGTTGTTCGGGTCGTGGCCGAGCTCGATCGAGCCGGTCTCGCCCGGCGGCAGCGGGTTTCCCTCGGCATCGACGATGCGCAGCTGCAGATAGGGCAGCGGCCGGCCGACGGTGCCGAAGCGGCGTGTCGCCTCGTCGGCGCCGCAGATCCAGCCGATCTCGCTCATCCCCATGCCCTGCACGATGCGGATGCCGTACATCGCCTCGAAGCGCTGCCACTCCGGCACCATCAGCGGCGCGGAGGAGGAAGTGAGGTAGCGCAGATGCGGCACGTCGGCCGCGCGGATATCGACCGGGCGGTTGATCATCATGTTGATGATCGTCGGGTTGCCGGCGGCGATGGTCGCCTTGTGGTCGCGGATCCAGTCGAACAGCCGGCTCTGCGAGAACTTGCGCCCC